>JAUYDS010000037.1 GCA_030691735.1 Candidatus Aminicenantota bacterium | reverse complement strand
GGCCAGGACCGTGGCCCGGGATACGGCGTTGGACAGCATCAGGCGCAGAACGCCGTTCTCCCGTTCCCGGCTGACCTGGTCGAAGCCGAAGAGAAGCGCGACGAGCGAGAGGACGACCTTGACCACATAGACGAAGTCGGGCGCGGGAAAGAAGGCGAAGACCGCGTTGCCCGATTTCTGGCCGGCCCGAACGTCGATTCCGATCGGGCTGATCTCGAACGAGCGGGTCATGGCCTCATCCAAGCCTTTGGCGAAGATCGACAGCGGGTTCGGCGGAACGACCGCGATCGGCTCGCCCGGTTTTGCCCGGACGAGCTCATAATCGGCTTGTCGGCCTTTATAGTCTTTGTAAAGGACGAAGAAGCTAGTGAACAGCAAGAGCGTCATCAGAAGAATGACGATGAAGAACTTATAGCTGAGGAGGTTGGCCGCGATTTCTTTTTTGACGATGGCTGTCAACATATCTGTGATCCTATGCCTCGGGCCGGCCGTCCTCCGTTAGGCCGTGTGCGGCTCCGATTTCATGTAATCGATGTAGATCTTGACCAGGTCCTCGAACTGGAGCTCCTCGCGCGTCCGCTCCAGGACGAGCCGCCCTTCCTTCATGATCCCGACCCGGTCGCCGATCTCCTTGGCCCGGAAGATGTCGTGGGTGGACATGAGGATCGCCTTGCCCTCGCTCTTGAGCTCCTGCAGGATCTCCAGGAACTCCTCGGCCGCTTTCGGATCGAGGCCCGACGTCGGCTCGTCGAGTAGGATGGCCGGCGCGTCCTTGATGATGGCGATCGAGATGCCGAGCTTCTGGCGCATGCCCTTGGAAAAGGTCTTTACCCGCTGCTCGAAGGCTTTCTCCTGGAGCGAGACCCGGCGCATCACTTGATAATACGCATCCTTGGACAGGGCCGTCTTGCCGCCGAGCTTGGCGAAGAAGTCGAGGTTCTGGCGGGCGGTGAAGTTGCCGTAGAGCATGACATTTTCCGAGACGAAGGCGACGTATTTTTTCGCTTCCAACGGATCCTTGGTCACGTCGATGCCGTTGATATAACACGTCCCCGTCGTCGGCGGGATGAAGTTCAGGAAAAGGTTGATCGTGGTGGTTTTCCCGGCGCCGTTGGCCCCCAGCAGGCAATACGCTTCGCCTGCCTTGACCTCCAAATTCAAGTGATCCAGGGCCAGCACCCCGTCCTCGTATCGCTTGGACAGGTCGTCGGCTTTGAGGATGGGATTTTGTTTTGACATGACATTCTCCTTCATATTGATCTTACCCAATCCACTAAAAGCGATAATCCTGGAACTGTCATTCCCTTTTTCCTCCGTCATTCCCGCGGAGGCGGGAATCCAGCCCGTTCGGCAAGTAGCCTGGATCCCCGCCTCCGCGGGGATGACAGTTAAAGGATGATGTCCCCATTCATTTTACCGCCTTGTCAGTTTGATGCCGAAGACGACGATCCCCACGAGGAGACCGACGAGCAGCAGCACCAGAAGGCTGATGCCCAGGACATTCGTCTTGGAGGCGACGTGGATCCGGACGATCTTGTCCTCGGACTCCACCTTCCGGTTGTCGGCGCTGCACTCGGTTTTGATCTTGGGCTCGTAATCTCCGACCGCGACGTCCGCCGGCGGCAGGAATTTGATCGTGACGACCTCGTCCTTGCCCTGCTCGAGCGCGGCGATCAAGTCGGGCCGGATCTCGGAGCGCCAGTTTAGGGGGAGGTCGGTCACGACGCGGATGTTGTTCAGTTTCCGCGTCCCCGCGTTCTTCACCCGGACCTCCATGGCCACCGAGTCCCCGACCTTGATCTCATGGTAAAGATTGACGGCCTGGACCTCGATTTTGCCCACACCCCGAGGGACGAGCTCGAGCTTGACGCTCCCCGCTTTAAGATTCAGGATGTCCTGAGGGCCGATCTCGGGTTTCTTGGTCAGGAGATTCTGGAACGCCGGCGCCTGTTCATTGTCCATGGCCAATGCGTAGAACAAGATCGGTTTGTCGATGACGACCTGGGCGTCCGCATTCTTGGGCAAGTAGAGCTTGAGCGACAGCTTCATGCTCGTCACGCCTTCGGTGAACTTGATCTGGCTGAGGCGGGCGCTGGTCTGGGGGTCGCTGAACTCGTAATTGATCTGATGGGGCAGGTTGGCGATCTCGAGCTTGAAGACGTTGGCCTCGCCCGAGAACTTTTCGAGCGACAGATCGAAGGTGGCCTGGCTTTCGAGGTCGGCCTCCTGCGAGAACTGGGCCGAGTTGATGGTGACGATGTTCGCGCTCACGCCCTTTTGAAGGAAGACGGCCGTGCTTTCGTTTTTCCCCGAGTAGAAGACGTTGATGTCGAGGTTTTCGACGTCCTTGAGAAGCTGGAAAGTCACGTCCTTCTGGGTTTCGAGCGGCAGCGAGGCGATCGTCTTTTCATAGGGGTCGGAGATGATCTTGCCTTCCGATTTGAGCGAGACCGAGACGTCCTTGATCTCCTTCATGAAGTCGAGCGGAAAGAGGTCTTCGGCGCTGATGTTGAGCTTGGCCAGTTCCTTCAATTCCTTGGAGGAATAGCGGAGGGTCACCCGGACGAACTTCTTTCCACCCTGGTCCTGGAACTTGACCGCGCTGGCCACAGAGATCCGGGCTTCGCTGCCCATGAAGTTGATCAAGGCCTGCTGGTACTCGACCTGGGACTGGAGATAGGAGGTCTGGATCAGGGCGAATTCCTGTTCCGAGGTCAGCCCCTGTTCCTTGAGCTTCAGCGAGCGTTCGAAATCTCCTCTGGTCTTTTGCAGCTGCAACTGGGCTTTCTTGAGCGTCAGGAGCTTCATCGTCTGGGATTGTTCCTGGGCGTTGAGCGGAGCTAGGCTTCCGACGAAGACCAGGAGAATGATGATGGCGACGATATGTCTCTTCATTTTCTTTCCTCCATGGCGTCGATCAGTTGGATGTTCTTCTTATCCAGGCTGACGCCCATCGCTTTTTCGAGCCGGGCGATCGAGAGGGTATGGTCGATGAGGGCGCTGAGCTCCATGAGCCTGGCGTTGGCCAGGTCTCGCTGATAGGACAAGACGACGAACGTCGTGGTCAATCCGGCCTCGAGTTTGGCCTGCTCGGCGGCCAGCTTCTCCTCGGCCAGTTCGCGGGCGATTTTATAGGCGTTGACCCGTTCGTAGTTCGTCTGGACCGCCCGGACGGCCGTTCGGATCTCCAGATAGGCCTGTTGTTCGGTGTTCTTCATCCGGGCCGTTTCCTGGTCGAGCGAGGCCTTCGCCTGGGCTGCGGCCGCGCGCGAGAAAACCGTGTTCAGCGGGACATCCAGCGAGAGGGCCACGGACCAGTTGTTGTACTTGAAATGAAAGGCATCGAGCAGGGCTATGTTCGCTCCCCCGGGGATCCTCCCGACCACGACGCCCGTGAGCGGGTTGTTGTCGAGATAGAGGATCTGGTCGCCGCCGATCCCGGGGCTCCAATAGCCCGCCGAGAGGTTGAGCTGGGGGAGGAGCTGGTTTTTGGCGAACGCATAATCCAATTCGCGGTTTCGGATCCCGAGGGCCGAGGACTTCAGGTCCGGCCTGTTCTTCAAAGCCAGGGTGAACGCCTCATCGACGCCGATGTCGTATCGTTCGAACGGGGGCCTGTCCGCCGGAGCGATCTCGCTGCCGCCCGCAGGGTCCAGGCTGTTGATCAGCGCTCTCAAGGAGTCCGTGTAGTCCCTCACTTGGGACTGAGCTTGGAGGATGTCCGCTTTGCGGGAAGCCACGTCCGACTGGACGCTCAAGATCTCTTTCGGAGCCAGCGTCCCGATCTTCACTTTCTTCTGGTTCTGATCGAAGAGGTCCTCGGCCAATTTCAAGGACTGTTGCCGGACCTTGAGCGATTCGATGCTGAGCACCAGCTGCCAGTACGTCTGCTCGACCGAATAGACGGTGCTGAGGAGGGTGGCTTTCAGATCGCTTTCGGCCATGTCCTGGTTGTTCCGGGCGATGAGGATGTCCTTGTGGCTGATGCCCCATCCAAAATCCTTGAGCAACGGCTGGCTGAAAGAGAATGTCAGTGTATTTCCAAAGCGGGGATTGATCGTCTGAAACCGGGCGTTGGTCAGGTTCTTGTATCCGGTGAGAGAGACGGAGACGTTCCCGCCGAAGGGAATGGCCTGGTTGAGAGAACCGCCGTAGTTCCTGTAGTTCGTCGTCACCCGGTCGGCGGCGTCCATCCAGGAATAGGAGGCCGAGTTCTGATCCTGCTTCCCGAAATCGAAGCCCAGGGTCGGCAGGAATTTCTCCCGGCTCTTCGACACGGAGAGGGAGGCCAGCTCGGAACTATAGACCTGGACGGCCACGCCCAGGTTGCGCTTGACCGCCTGGACGATGCACTCGTCCAGCTTGAGATTAAGAGGAGGTTTATCCTGGGCGGCCGGCCAGGCCGGAAGCGCGAGAAGGCTCAACGCCGCAAGCACTAGGGCGCCTCTGGTTCGTCGCGGCTTAATCATGGTCGTTCTCCATGGGCGATAGACTGCATTTCGATCCTCCTTAATGCGGGATTCATGCCAAGGAACAATTAATTGGGGTCGCTGTCTCCACTTTCTACTATTTTGGCCTCTCGAAATGTTCGAGCCTTGGCGGAAAGCTCTTCCTCCTGAGTGGAAAGTGGAGACGCGACCCCCGTTTTTCGGGCAAGCGCTTACCTGGCCCGAGTAAATTGTTGCCCGTTTTC
>JAUYDS010000011.1 GCA_030691735.1 Candidatus Aminicenantota bacterium | reverse complement strand
TGAAGCCCGAAGCGGCGATCGACGCGGCCAAGACCGGCGCCCCCATCTCCAAATACATCTACGGCCAGTTCATCGAGCACCTCGGCCGCTGTATCTATCAGGGTATATGGGCCGAGATGCTCGAGGACCGGAAATTCTATTATCCGGTCGCGGACAAAGAATCGCCGTGGAAGACGATCGGCGACTCGCGCAACGTCCGGATGAATCCCATCATCCCCTATGTCGGCGTCCACACGCCGGAGGTCCGCCTCCGGGGCAACGGCGAGGCCGGCGGCATCTATCAGGAAAACCTGGCCGTGATCAAAGGAAGGAACTACATGGGCCGGATCGTCATCGCCGCCGACCCTGGAGCTCTGCCCGTCCAGGCCAGCCTGGCCTGGGGACCTGGGGTGAACGAGCGGCAGACCATCAGCCTCGCCGAACTCGACACCAACTACCGCACGATCCCGCTCGCTTTCACGGCTGAAGCGACGAGCGAGGCCGCGCGCTTGGAGATCACAAGCCGAGGCGCCGAATCCTTTCGCATTGGCACTCTGTCGCTCATGGCCGCCGATAACGTCGACGGATTCCGGCCCGAGGTCTTGAAGGTCCTCAAGGATCTCGATTCGCCCGTCTACCGCTGGCCGGGCGGTAATTTCGTCAGCGGGTACAACTGGAAGGACGGCCTCGGCGACCCGGACCGCCGGCCGCCGCGCAAGAACCCGGCCTGGACCGGCGTCGAGCACAACGACGTCGGCCTCCACGAGTTCCTCAACTTCTGCCGCCTTATCGGCACGGACCCCTATATCGCAGTGAACAGCGGACAGGGCAATGAGACGCAGGCCGCCGAGGAGGTCGAATACGTCAACGGCACCCCGGACTCGCCCATGGGCCGGTGGCGCGCCCGCAACGGCCGCTCCGAGCCCTGGGGGGTCAAGTTCTGGTCGATCGGGAACGAGATGTACGGAAACTGGCAGCTCGGCCACATGCCGCTCCAGGACTACACGAAGAAGCACAACCGGTTCGCCCAGTCGATGTGGGTCAAGGACCCCTCGATCAAACTGGTCGCCGTCGGCGCCGTCGGGACATGGAGCGAAGGCATGCTGGCCAGTTGTGCCGAGGCCATGACCTACGTGAGCGAACATTTCTACTGCGGTGAGATGCCGGGCCTCATGGGCCATGTAGCCCAGATCCCGCGCGAGGTGCGGCAGATTGCCGAGGTCCACCGCAAATACCGGGCTTCGATCCCCGCGCTCAAAGGCAAGGATATCCGCGTCGCGCTCGACGAATGGAACTACTGGTACGGGCCGCACCTCTACGGCGAGCTGGGTACGCGCTACTTCCTCAAGGACGCCCTCGGCATAGCCGCCGGGCTCCATGAATATTTCCGGCAGAGCGACATCATCTATATGGCCAACTACGCCCAGACCGTGAACGTCATCGGCGCGATCAAGACGACCAAGACCGCGGCCCAGATGGAGACGACCGGGCTAGTTCTCCAACTCTACCGGGTTCATTATGGAACGATCCCGTTGAAGGTGAGCGGCGCGCCCGAGCCGTTGGACGTCGCCGCGGCCTGGAAGGACGGGAAGAAGGTCCTGACCTTGGCCGTCGTCAATCCGACCAAGACAGCCCAGACGATCTCTCTGACGTGGAGCGGTGTCAGCGTCCCGAAAACGGCCAAACTGTATCTAATCTCGGGGACCGACGAGAAGGCCTTCAATGAACCGGGCAAAGAGCCTGCCGTGAAAATCCAAGAGGTCGCCGCCGCGCCCTTCGGGACGAAGCTGACGGTCCCCCCGATCAGCATCTCGCTCTATGAAGTGCAGGTGGGAAATTGACATGCGGCCTCTGGAGGAGTCAGACTCGATGAAGAAGAACTCGACCACCATCGTCATTTTATGGATCCTGGCCGCCGGCACGATCGCCAGCTGCTTCCGCCGCCCGGAGAAAGAACTGGCTCATGATTATCCCATCCGGCCCGTCGCCTTCACCCAGGTCCAGGTCAATGACGGCTTCTGGGCGCCCAAGATAGAGACCAACCGGACCGTGACCGTGCCTTTCGCTCTCCGGAAGAACGAGGAGACCGGCCGCGTCGACAATTTCCGCAAGGCCGCCGGCCTGATGAAAGGACCGCACCAAGGCAAGCGCTACAACGACTCGGATGTCTTCAAGGTCATGGAAGGCGCGGCCTACACGCTTATGCTCCACCCCGACCCGGACCTCAAGAAGCGGCTCGACGACCTGATTGCCATCATCGGCAAGGCCCAAGAGCCGGACGGATATCTATATACGACGCGGACGATCGATCCCAAGAATCCGGCGCCCGGCGCGGGCAAGGAGCGCTGGTCGAATCTTCGCGTGAGCCATGAGCTTTACAATGTCGGCCACATGTACGAGGCGGCGGCGGCCCATTACGCGGCCACGGCCGAGCGGAGCTTCCTCGACATCGCCCTTAAAAACGCCGACCTCCTTCTGCGGACGTTCGGCCCGGGGAAGCGTCGCGGATTTCCCGGCCACCAGGAGATCGAGATCGGCCTGTCTAAGCTCTACCGCGCCACGGGCCGGCAAGCCTACCTCGACCTAGCCAAGTTCTTCCTCGACGAGCGCGGGCAGTACTTCGGCGGCGAACGGCACGACCCGAAGGACCCCTTCGCCGTCTACGATTCGGATGAGTACTTGCAGAACCACAAGCCCGTCCTCGAGCAGGACGAGGCCGTCGGCCACGCCGTCCGGGCGATGTACATGTACGCCGGGATGGCCGAAGTGGCGGCGCTCGGCGGCCGGCCCGAATACGTCCGGGCGATCGACCGCCTCTGGGAGAACGTGGCCGGCAAGAAGATGTACCTGACCGGCGGGGTCGGGGCGCGCGACACGTCCGAGGCGTTCGGCGACGCCTACGAACTGCCGAACGCGACCGCCTATACCGAGACGTGCGCGGCCATCGGCAACGCCCTCTGGCAGCAGCGGCTGTTCCTTCTCCACGGCGAGGCGAAATACGTCGACGCGCTCGAGCGGGTGATGTACAACGGCCTCATCTCCGGCGTCTCGCTCGACGGGATGTCGTTCTTCTACCAGAATCCGCTCGAATTCGACGGCAAGACCAAGCTGTACCAGGAACAGGTCGGCCGGGCGCCGTGGTTCGAGGTCGCCTGCTGCCCGCCGAACATCACCCGCTTCCTGCCGTCCGTCCCCGGCTACGTTTATGCCCTGAATAATGACATCATTTATGTGAATCTGTTCCTTGCTAGCTCCGTGGCCGTTGAAATCGGTAATCTAAAAGTGAGCGTCAGACAGGAGACGAGCTATCCTTGGGACGGAGAGGTGAAGTTTGCGGTCGAGCCGGAAAAGCCCGGGGAGTTTGCTCTCTATCTCCGTATCCCCGGCTGGGCGCGGAACGAACCCGTGCCGACCGATTTGTATAGGTTTGCCGATCAGAACGATGAAAAACCGGAGCTCAAGGTCAACGGGGCCGCCATCGGGATCGAAATAGACAAGGGCTACGCGCGAATCAGGCGGACCTGGAAAAAAGGGGACACGGTCGAGCTGAACCTGCCCATGCCGGTCCGGAGGGTGCTGGCGAACGACGCCGTCAAAGAGGACGCCGGAAAGGTCGCCCTCCAGCGCGGGCCGCTCGTTTTCTGCGCCGAGGGCATCGACAACGGCGGGAAGGTTCTCGATTTGGCACTTTCCGATAACACGGTTCTTCAAGCCGAGTTCCGGCCGGACCTCTTGAACGGCGTGGTCGTCCTGAAGGGGAAGGCGGCCGCTCTGGCCAAGGCGGCGGACGGTAGGATCACCTCGCAGAAAGATCGGGACGTCCTTTTCGTCCCCTATTACGCCTGGGCCAACCGCGGCGCCGGAGAAATGGCCGTCTGGCTCCCGCGGATCATTCGGTGACGGGTTTGCGGAAGTAGTTCGTCCTGGGACATACGGACTAGGATAAATACTTGGCCGTATCTCGTTTGAGGGATTTTATCAACGCTTCGATCGAGAGATCTTCATCGAGCAAAGGCCAATGGATCCCATAACCCGAGGGAGATATTTCGTATGATTCCCGTTCTTTTTTGCCGGCCTTCCTCAATTTTGGCGAAATATCCGCCAGATTGAACCGATATTCTTTTTTATCCACGATAAGGATCAGCCGGTCCTTTTGAACGTGGATCGCTTGAACGTTGTGGACTTTGTTCATCCTTCTCGCGCTTTTAGAAATTCGGCCCATTTTTCTTCGATGAATTCGAAATATTCGAAAATGATCTTCTTGACCTGACGCTTATCCTTATCGTTCATATTGAAACAAAACGCCTGCCGAATGTCAAAATGCTTCCTGGCCAGCCAGTATTTACATTCTTTGTCGCCTTTCCGTCCATGAATGTGGATCGGCTCGTTTCTTTCATTGCTGTAAAAGAAAAATCTCCAACCCATGACATAGAGAATCGTCGGCATCGAAATCCCCGCGCCGGAAAATGACATTCAGGGTGTGAGTGCCCGTCAACATTCGATAGACGTTGCCGGAATACTCGGATTCTCAAGGAGTCAGCTAAAAAATGAGCAATATGACAGTCAAAGAAGAAAGGCCTACTTGACCTCGACCTCGACGGAAAAGAACTTGAAGTCCTTGTAGACCACGTTTGTCTCGGACCGGACGAAGACCCGGCCGCGCTCGGTGAGGTAGGCTTCCTCGAGGCTGAGCTTGCTCGGGAAGCGAATGCCGTTCTTTTCGACGCTGAATTCCGTGCGCAGGGTGACGCGCGGCTTGCGTTTTAACGTCTCGCCTCGCTTTTCAAAGATGTCGAAGTTCCCTACCCGCTTCTCGCTCCATTCGATCTTCAGGATGTCGCCGGTCTCGGCGTCGATCCAGGCCTTGCCGTAGAGGTTCTTGGCCTCTGAATCAGCGGAACGCGGCGTGCTGTCGACAATGACGACCGGCCGCTTGCCGATCTTGTCCCGGCCGACGATCTTGTAATCGTAGAGGATCTGGACGCGCTCGCTGAATAGGCCCACGGGCCCCTGCATGACGTTTCCGAAGACGAAGACCAGGGTTTTGAGCTTGGCGTCCGGCTCGTCCTTTTTCTGCTTGTTTTCTTCAAGGAGCCTGCGGACCTCGCGGACCTTCCGTTCGGCGCGGACGCACTGGTAGTCATAGACATAGGAATTCTTGATGTCGGGAGGCTTTCCCGTGATATGGACTTTCTGGCCCAGGCCCGTCCCTATCCAATTCGGAACGATATGCGTTCTGACTTCGAGCGAAGGATCGATCCCTTCCGAGATCTCCTCCCGGCAGACGAAATCGAAGGCCACGCTTTCCAGTTTCTTGCAGTACTCCGCCGTTTTCTTGAGGATTGTCTCCAGGTCGACGGCGGCCGGGGACTGCGCCTTCGTCGAGGTCTGCCTATTGTGAGCCGGGAGAGGCGCCCAAATAAAAAAGATCATAAGCGCCAGGCATAGGAAATCGGGGACACGTACCGAATTCAAGAGAATTCGGAACATGTCCCTATCGATTTTTATGGTTTTCATGAGTATTTCTCGTCCATATCGCTTCTATTTTGCGGTTATGATAAGTTCAGACTTCGTTTCCGAACTTGATTTCGCGGCCGGATCCTCGGCCAGGAGATGAAGCGAATACCGGCCGGGCCGAAGCTCGGGGACCTTGAACTCCAGAAAAAGAATTTCGATCTCTTCCTGTTTCTGGGCGCTTAAGAGCCTGAACTCCATCGGGATTTTCTCGTCCAGATCCTCCGCGGCCAGCCAAGCCGAGATCTGGAGATCGGACGCTGCGGTCGGGCTCTTCGCCGACCTGAGCAAGGCATAAAACGATGATGTCCCTTGTTTGAGCTCGCCGGCCAGGGGAACGAATCCTTTAGCGGGGAAGGGATAGATCCGGTTGAGCGAAACATCCATTCCGGTCCGATTCTTTCTCTGGCCGGCGATGTTGAGATATTGGATCTCTTGGCCATCGGCAAGGAGAAGGGGAGGATAGAGTTTCAAGCCGGAGGCCGCTTTTTCCGCGATCTCGACGGAGCAGGCGCCGACCGCCGCTTTTCCGGTTTCCAGATTCCGGATGACGATGCGGCCGTCGTATCGGCCTGGATTCAGGGTCACGGCCGAATATTGGCAGATGGTGTCACCTCGCTGGGCGGCCCAGTCGAGCTCCGCTCTCTTGCTGTCGACGATGGATTTGTTCTGATCGAAGATCAAGCTGATGAATTCGGTTTTGGTCCCGATCTCGTCCCGGATGCGCCGGACCGGGATCTCGGACAGAAGAATGGTGTTGGGATCCTTGTCGTCGGAAAAGGGCAGGGAGATCATGGGGAAGTGCAGTTGCTGCTCGAAATAGGATTTCTCTCCCAGAGCGAGGTCCAGAAGGTGGAGATGCTTTTCGGCGGGGGACAACTTGCTGAATGGGAGCGGATTGAAATAGCCTCTTTGAGTATTGACCTTGTATCCTTCCCTTTTCACCTCGACCTTGATGTCGTGGAATTTGCCGTCCCAGGAAGACTCGATGGAGTAGCCGAGGACGTAGTAGTTGCTGGTGGAGTTCTGGATGTCTTCGGCGATCTGGGAATAATAGTCGACGTCCTTGTAATATTTCCCGCCGGTCAACTGGGAAAGATATTCCAGCTCGGGTTTTGGGAAAACGCCGGCGGCGACTTTGGCGCTCACGCCCGTGGTCGTGTCGACGGAAAAGACCGGGCTGTTGGCCGAGGCCAGTTCCCTGCCCATCGACACAAACTCTTCCCGTTCGCGGGTCCCCGGTTTGAGGACGGACATACCGCCAAATCCTCTCGAAAAAAGGATGATGTTCTTCTGGCCCGGGATGTGACGAAGGGCCATGCCCAGATTCTTCAATCCCGAACTCAGCTGCGAATTCGACGAACGCGTTTGAAGAGAGGCGCCGACATTGACCTCCGGGGCCAACGCTTCCATCCCCATGACGCTGTGCCCTAAAGCAACGAACGAATCCCATCCGCTATGAACACCCGGAATGCCCAGAACTTTATCGAGCGCCGTCCGGATCTTTTGATGGTCGGTGGTCAAGTATTCGTGAAGAGTCAAACCCTTGGGGAAGGAATTGGAGAAGAGGGCGATCTCGTCTCCGGGCAGGACCCGGGTGTCCAGGAAATGAAGGGCGGCATTCCGCGATTTGGCGATTCCCTCGAGCTCGTTGCTGTTGAAGTCGATGACGAAGATGAACTTGCGGTTCATGAGGGACGAGGTGTCCCGGGCCGCGGAGGGCTTCGTCTCCGCGAGCTTCGCTTCGGGCAGGAACAAAAAGTGTTTCTCGAATTCCGTGATGATCCGGGGCTTGTCGTTATCGTAGATGATGAAATCGGATTTCTCCAAGTCGCGGGCAGGTTTTCCCTTCTTATCCGTGACGTAGACCTGGATGAGCTTGAGCGTGACGGCGATTTCGTGTTGGAGGGGCTTCTGGGGCGGAGGAACCTGCTGCTGGGCCGGGATCGAAGCGGCAATAAGAGCCAGTAGCCAAAAACCGGCTCCGGCCAAGACGAAAATTGATCTTTTCATTCTATTTGATAACCAGAGAAGTCTGCGTGTAGGAAACGGCCTTGTAGGCCGCATCCGCGGCATGGAGATAGAGCCGATATTGACCCGCCGAGACATTCGCCAGCGATAATTCCGCCAAGATGCTTTCGCCCGTGGCATTGAGAGACCGGTTGAGAACGGATCCCGCCAAGGGAATTCTGGCCCCGGTCGCGGTCTCGATCAGCCAGGCCGTCAGGGCGATCTCTGGCGAGACGAGACCGGGAAATGAGCAGGGGACGAGGGCGTAGATCTTCGGCGTCCCTGCCGGCACTTCGCCCAGGATGGGGGAGTACCGGGCCCGGTCATAGGGATAGGCTGCCTTCCAATCGGCAGAGTCGGTTTTCTTCGCCTCCGGCTCGAGGTAGAGGAAGTTGCTTCCCGGGACGAGCAGAAGCGGCGAATGCAGGCTTAAGCCCAAAGTCGCTTTTTGGGGAATGAAGGCGCGGCCCGAAGCCACGGCCCCCGTTCCATTCTGGAGATCCCGGATGACGAAGCGGCATCTGTAATTTCCGGGCGCCAGGGCTGTACCGGCGGCACAAAAAACGTCCATCCCCTTGTATTTCGTCAGGTCGGCTTCTATCCGCTGGAGGGCGGCCAGATTCTCGTTTTCGTCGAGGACGAGGGAGATGATCTCGACCTTCTTGCCTGAGAATTTCTCAAGAACGTTGGCCGGGATCTTTGAGAGCATCTCCAGCCGGCCGTTTTCGCTTGGCGCGAAGGAGAGGACGCTCAGCGAAAAGGCCAACGGCGTCTGGAACAGGGGGCGGTCCGAAAGGGCCAGATCGAACAGGTGGAGCTGCTTCTCGAGATCGGAATATTCGGCGAACGGCTTGGGATTGTAATATCCCGATTGAGCCCGGACCTCGACGCCCTTGCGCCTCACCTCGACCATGATCTCGTGGAATTTGCCGTTCCACGGCTCGCCGATGGAATAGCCGAGGATGTAGTAGGAGCCAGTCAGGTTCTGGAGCTGGTCCATGTTCCGTTCGTATTCGTTGATGTTCCCGTAGTACTTGCCGCCCGTTTCCTTGGACAGCTTGGTCAGCGCGTAAAGCCCGGTGACGTTCTCGTCCTTGAGGATCATGTTGGTATTCTGCTGAACGCCGCCCACCGTGAAAAGGTCGCGGCTGGACCGCGACCCGAAGGTCTGCTCGTCGTAATCGAAGAGCGTCGGCACTTTGGCCGCCTCGCGGCTGTCGAAGGCGAAGATCGAGCAGTTGGCCGCGCTCAGCTCCTTGTACATCTCCTCGTATTGGGTGCGGAGGACGAAGTCCGGGAGCTCCAATTTCGACCGGTCCGAGACGCCGCTCGTGCCCTGCGGCGTTCCCGCCTGGTTGCCGTAGATGAGCGAGCTGGCGATGCCCGTTGAAAAAAGGAGAAGATTCTTGCGCCCGGGGATGTAGCGGAAGGCCTTGGCCAGAGAGGTGAGTTTGAGCATGAACGCCCGGGCCTGGCTCTTGGCGTCCTGCCGCCGGACGAGAACGTCCAAGGATAGATCAGGCGGGGTCGATTCCTGCGTCATCAGTCGCCAGTATTCTTGTTCGACGTCGTCGGCCCGGCCGGAGAGGCCTTTGGCGTTCATGGCCGCCACCGCCTCCCGGAGCTTTTTATGGTCGGTCGTCAGATATTCGTGGATCGACAGCCCCTTGACCGTCGAATAGGACAGCAGTCCAACCTCATCGCCGGGCAGAAGCTCCGTGTCGAGGAAGTGGAGGGCCGCTTCCTGGGCCTTGTTGACGCCGCGCTGGTTGTTGAAGGCGAAGTCGAAAAAGAGGAAAAACTTGCGGCTCATGACGGTGACCCGGTCGGCGGGGGGAATGGGCGTTGGGACGATCTTTTCCTCGGGCGGTTGCGGTTTCGGGGTCCGGGCCGCGGTTTCGAGGATGTGCTTTTCGAAATCGGTCAATGTCATCTCCCGGCCGTTGTCGAAGACGACGAAATCCTCTTTCTTGAGGTCCTGGACAGGCGCGCCTTTTTTATCCGTTACGTAGACCTGGATGAGCTTCAGGGTCACGACGACCTGGTGTTCGAGTGGCTTCTGGAGCCGGACCGCTTCCTGAGCGGCGGAGATTCCATCAACCGAGGGGCCGGAAAGGAAAGCCCCAGCGAGGATCAGCAGGAACGGAGAGGCTTTTTTCATGAATGTATTTTCGCGGTCATTCTAGTCTTTGGAAGAAAGCGGGTCAAACGCTTAAAACCCTCCTCCCCAAAACGCAGCAAGGTTCAGGCCATCGGAAGGAAAACTGTGCCTGGGGGGAATTTATTTAAATTCAATCCGTTATGTCCCTGTTTGGGGACATTCGGATGGATTTAGAGACCGAAATTGTAATGCTCGGCTCCCTAAGCATAAAAAAACCAACCTCCTTCCATTTTATGTGGGCTGGGATAAGAGAAGATCCGGGAACGGCCAAAGCGACCATGGAGGGTTTAGCCTTTCCGAGCCGTCCTTCGAGGGAAGCCGATCCGGAAGAGATCGACCGACGAAGCATGTTTGAGCTTCCCGGCGAACTCCCGTAATTAGGAAGCCGGGAAGCGAGTTCTGAGCCGCCGAGAAGGACGGCTCGGAAACGGCGTTAAAAACCCGAGTCGGGAGCGAGGCCGATTCGGATCTTCTCTCCCCTAAGTTCCTATACCGGTTTACCCCGGTCCTGATAGATCCTGATCCACTTTTCGACTGCGCCGGCCAAAGCCTTGCGCAATCGCTCCCCGCTTCCATGAATGGGACGGAACTCTTCGGCCAGCTCCGGATAGGCCTTGCAGTCCAGCCATGTCGAAAAAACGTCGTTGTCCGAGAGCGGCTGGATTCGCTGGGGATCGACGCGCTTAAGGACCTTCAGCAGGTCGCGGAGATCGAAGATCCGTTCCTCTTCGATGACAAGCGGCGTGGACCGGATGCGCTCCAGCTCTTCGTCGATCACCGTCCGGAGTTCGTTGACCAGCTCGAAGTCCCGGTCCCGCCGCGGCCGGAGGATGTCCCCCAGCGTCCGGAAGCCGTGCATGTAAAACCAGGTCGAGAAGGCGTCCTTCTCCGCGTAAGGCTCCAGCGTCTTTCTCAGCGCCGCGCCCCTCCTCGAGTCTTCGCCGGCCTCGATCAGGAGTTCGCGCAGTTGGAAGATGTCCCGCAGGCGATGCGATTCGCTTCCGTCCGGGTTTTGGATGACGAGGTCGCCCATGCCCGTGAAATCGTGGATGTAATCCTTGAGGGTCTCCAGGCTTCCGGGATCGCCTTTGGGCAGGATGAGGGCGCGGTCCTTGAGGTTCTGTGCTTCCTTGGCCCTCGAGGCGACGATGACCGGGATGCGGGGATAATAGGTCTTGACGATCTCGATCAGGTCCTGTCCGACGGGGGAGTCCATGTCCCCGCCCTTGGGAAAATAGAGGTCCGCGATCAGCCCGATGACGTCGTCGCCGTGGCCTCGAGATAGAAAACGGGCCCGGTCGATCCCCGATTCATGGTCCACGCCGAAGAGAAACCGCAGGGCCTCTTCGTAGGTCCGGGCGATCATCACGTCCGCGCGCTGGCCGATGATGCCGTAGAGGACGGGAAGGAACTGGGAGAACCAGAGGGGTTCGTCGTCCACGATGAGGAAGATAAATCGCCGCTCCTTCGCATATTTCCGGATATTGAGCAGGTCTTCGGCGCTGCGCACGGCGGGAACGATGATTTTTCGGGGGACGAATTCGTCCCGGTCGACGGCGAAGATGAGGTCCGCTTTGGCCGTATAGGGATAGCGGGATTTCATGATGGACGGGGGAGTCCGGTGAATGACGTCGTTCCCCGAGAGCAAAATGAAAACGCGGTCCGCGTCGGGTCCGCGGAGACGGTCGGTGTCGGCTACGATCAGGCCCGTGTCGTCGAAAACGAAGGCTGCCGCCTGGTCCGCCGCGAAGCGGTCCAGGGACAGCGGGTCCGTCGCTGCCTCGACCTTCGTCCAGGGCATGCTTTCGGCGAGCTCGTCGCCGGCCGCGCGGACGTCCTCGTCCGCGGCAAAAACGACGGCCCGGGAGAACCGGACGGGATTGATGATCCTCGGGTCGTAGGCGGTCGCGGCCCGGGCGGCCGACGATCCGGACGAGACGCCGCGCGCCTTCTTGGGGCTCATGTTGGCTCCGATTCGACCACGCATTTATGAAGGGTCGAATCCGCATAGACGGCGACCGGTTTGGGAAAATCCAATAGATGGACGGCGCTCCCGTCCGGGGCGGGCCGGAAGAACCAGGGATCGAGGCGGTCCTCGAGGGGAGACAGGAAGCCGTAGATGACGTTTTGGCTGACCAGGTTGGTCAGGAAATGGGTCCCCTGCGTGCCGTACATGCGCGTTTTCAATCTCTTTTGGTCCTCGTCGAAGCCCCCCTGGATCATGTAGAGAAAATGACTGCCGTAGATCCCTCCCGTGGCCGGTTGTTCGGGCTCTTTAAGGGGGTCGGGCCGTCCGGCCACGTCGACCCCGTATTCGAATATGGCCGCGGCCTTGTCGATGTCCCGGTATTCCACTTGGATTCCCCAATCTCTGTTGGAACTGCCCAGCCGTCCGGGGACGATCATGATGTACTGTTCACCCTTTTCCCGCAGAGTTTGGTTGATCGCCGCGATCCTATTTCTGACATCCCCCTGGCGGTCCTTTGTGTATAGGAAGGGCGAGACGACCAGAGCCTGCCGGATGTCCGATTTCGTCCCGTGGCCCTGAAAATTTCTCAGCGCAATGAACGAACGTCCGGGAGGATCGGGGAAATGGACCGGCTCGAAGGTCAGTTCAGGCAGGCGCGTGAGCTGGACGATGTGGAAGATCCCCGCCGGCGCCCCGGTCCCGGAGGGAACGATGTTGAAGACGAACTCGATCTGGAAGTGGTTCGAAGCCTGGGAGCGGATCGCCTCCATGAGTTCGTGGAGACCTTGCCGGAACCCGAACCGGTCCTCCTCGACCAGGGGAACGAACGTAACCGCGTCCTTGTCCCACCCCGGTCCTTCCGTGACGCGTCGGGAGGCGAATCGGACGTGGATCTGTTTCATCGTCCCCAGCTCCTGCCCGCTGAGGCTTTCGTTCTTGGTCATGTCCACGGCGTAGAAAAGGCGCTGCGGCGGTCCCATCATCTTGAGCGGAAGAGGGTTCCGGATGGTCGCCATCGAGATCACGGGAAACTCGTCGAAGACCGTGGCATAGCCGTGGCCGAAGGCGACCCGAGCGAATCCTTCGGTGGGATCCTGCGTTTTCAAGGCGTAGGGAAAATAGGAATTGGCTACGCCCGACACCAGAGGGAAATAGACCGGACCGGCCAGGGTGTCCTCGGCAATCCCCGGGATCGGATTGACCACGATGGCCATCTTCTCCCGGCTGTCCGGGGCTTGCTTTTGACGGAAATCCTCATAGACGAAGCGGACGGCCTGTTGGAATTGGGCGAAGCGGCGGGAGGACTCGGCGTGATTATTGGGCAGCATGAACGAGCGGTTCTCACCCGAACGCGCGGACCCGCTCCCTTCCTCGCCGAATCCGGCCTCGTTCGTCGCGGACGAGCGGATGCTGATGGGCGTCCCCTCGAGGTCGTTCAAAATCGCGGCGAACGTTTCGAGGTCCTCGCGTTCGAAGTCCCCGCCGTGCGCAAGATATTGATCGTAGAACGAGGTGGTCAGAATGCGGGTCTTCAGCTTGAGGGCTCGCGACAACCGGCATTCGCGGATCTTGATCAGGCCCGCGCCTTTGCCTCCCAGGAGGCCGGTCCCGTAGATTTGAACGTCGCCGTCGCCATCGAATATGTTGGGGATCACCGGAGTTCCATTAGATCGGCGGTCGGCACGCGTTGCCTTTCACCAGTCGAAAATAAAATCCCCCCTTTTCTAAAGGGGGGTGCGGGGGGATTACAGCGAAGAAATCCATCATGCGAGCATTCCTTCCGCCCGGCGCGTCCTGTCCCGAACAAGGAGGCCGTAAGGGCAGGCACGTTCGCAGGCGCCGCAGTCCTCGCAGGCCGCGATTGCGGGCAGGAGAGTGGCGAATTCCGCCTGGGCGCGCGCTCGTTTTCCATACCCCTCTGCGTAGGCGAGACAGCGCGAAATATCCGCTGTCCGGATTTTCTCCGGGCAAGCCGCCTGACACAGGCCGCAGGAATGGCAATAGGAGCCGGCGTTCGCAGCGACATGGGCGTGCAGCATCCGGCGCTCCGCAGGCGCGAGCGGGAGTCCGACGGCTCCGAGGTCCTCTTTCATTTCTTCCTCGTTCAAGATCTCGGTCACGACGGCGGAAAGTTTTTCGTTTTCGAGCGCCCATTTCAGCATGGCCGGATAGAGCGACGGCCCCCCTTTTTTATATGCGGTCAAGTCTTGGCGCCGGCCGCCGATCTTGAGGACCTTCATCGCCGTCACGCCGACGTCGCGACTCCGGGCGAGATTGATGAGCTTGCGGATGCCGCTTTCACCCAAATAATCGATGTAGGTCTTGACCTCTTTCTCGGTCTCCTGGATGTCGAAGACGTTGTAGCCGATCTGGACCATGTCGTAGAGGCCGCTCTCGACCGCCTTGGGGATGACGGTGTGCTGGTTGACGTGACAGGTCAGTCCCCGGAAGCGATATTTGCCTTTCAGCTTCTCGAACGCGCCGAGGATCCGCTCGTCCGTCAAATGCTCCGGTTTCTCCACGCCGTGAATGCCCAGGATCTCGACCTGGTCTGTGCCGAGGCGCCGGAGGCTCCTTTCGACCGAGGCGATGAGGCTCGCTTCCGTCCAAGGGCCCTCGAGATGGAAGCGGGCGTGGATATGGATCTTGTCCCGGCCGACGGCCTTGAACAGCCGTCCGACCTTGCGCTCGCAATTCCCGTTCTCGTAGCTGTCCGACGTGTCGATGTAGTTGATGCCGCGCTCGACGAGCTGGAAGAGGAGTCTCTCGTCCGGCAGGGGACTGCCGCCCAGGGAGATCTCGGAAATATATAGGCCGGTCCGTCCCAGGCGGCGATAGACCATGTCGTTCCTGCGGATCTTATCGGGCGGGAGCGCCTGAAGCTGCGAGGTCGGGCGAGACGATGGGGGAGCGATCGGAATCAACGCGGCCGCCGTCCCGATGGCGAACGTCTTCAGGAACGCTCGCCGCTTCGGTGAATGCTCGATCAGGTCTTTGATGGCCATGATAAAGTCCTCATCCCGATTGATCCGCTCTCGGCGCCACTCTCGCCGCGAACGCTGCCCCAGATTATCATTGCGGTAAATCGATGTCAAAGCTGCGATGCGAATCTTAATTGTGTACACAATTGTTGACATAATAATATTTCTATCCTAAAATAATGCTGAGAGGTGGCCCTCATGAAAATGGCCGGAATTCGCGAGATACGAGAAAGAAGCGCCGACTATTTCGGCGGGAAAGAGCCCTTTTTCGTGATGAAACATGGGAAGGTTTCAGGTGTCTTTGTTCCCCTGGAAGATCCCGCTCGTCTTCCGGACGATTGGCGCCGCGAGATCGCTAAGGCTTTGGGTCTTCACTTGTCCAAGCTTCTCGATCTGCGCGGCGTATCGGAAAAAGACATCCTAGAGGATTTCCGTGGTTCCAGAAGAAGTCGTCGCGGACGCTAATGTCCTGCTTTCCGCCGTCATCGGGAAAGCCGCAAATAAGATTTTCTCGGAATTCGTTCTCCGGGTTCATGTCGCCGAATTCAATGCAAGAGAAGTCGAGGAATATCTGCCCATGATGGCCGAAAAATACAAGCTCCCCATGGATCTGGTTCAACTTCAATGGCGAATTCTTCCCATTATTAAGCACGCCCCCACGGCGGCCGGGGCCCCGGGCTTTGCCCGGGGGTCCACTTCCGCCGTACTCGCCCGTGGATACAAGCCACGGGCGAGTGGAGAGCCGAAGGCTCGTCCCTTGACTCGATATGCGCGGTATTATAAAAAAGCGGTGAAAGACTTGAAAGAGCGCGATCCGGAGGATGCTCATGCTCTGGCTTTGGCCAGGGCTCTCAAACTCCCACTTTGGTCCAATGACCGTCATTTGGACAAAATGGACCTTCCCGTCTTCTCCACTGCCAAACTGCTGAGCATTCTGGCGGAAACCAGGCAATAGAATTCAGCTCTTGGGGAAAATGTCCATGAAGCCACGAATTCTTATCGTCGGTCGGGAGACCAACGCTGGATACCATCAACCGTACATCAACGCCGTTCGCGGTGCCGGGGGCGAACCTGAGTTGTCTCCTAAAATCCGATCCCGCCTTATGGCGGATATTATTTGTCATGAGACGGAATTCAACATTCAAGCGTCCTTTCAAAGAAGGAAGAAGAAAGAAAAGAGGTCTCGATCGTTATTGACAAAAAGCGCTTAATCTCTTAATCTACTAATGAAGGAGAGCGCTTATGGAGACCGCAACCATCCGGATTCCCGAAGACAAGAAAAACATTCTTAAAGCCATCGCCAGCTTGGAGAATAGAAAGATGAACGATATCCTCGTGGATCTGATCGACGATTTCGTCGATCGCCACAAAGAGACGCTCGATCTTCTGGCCATCCCGGGCCTGTACGAGCAAGTTCAAGCATCATCTCGGGAATTCCATGAAGGGAAATCCATCTCTTTGAAAGATGCGAGAAAAAAACTGGAGCGTTAAATTTTCGCGCTCTTCTTTGAAGGATCTTCAACGACTGGAGAAATCGATCAGGTCTCGCATTCTGGTTCGGTTGGAGGAAGTGGGCGAGTCCGAAAATCCCCTTCGTCATAAGGATGTTCGGCCGTTGGAGGGAAAACTCAGGGGATTTCATAGACTCCGGGTCGGCGAATATCGGCTCATCATCGAATTCGATACGGAGCACAATCGGATCGGAGTGCTGGCCGTTGTCCCGAGGGGAAAAGCCTACTGAGATCGCCGCAACTCAGACCCCCATGAAACCCGCGGTGTCTTGTGCTTCCGGATTTTTGTTCATATAATGAATCCATCCATTTATACTTGGGAATTCGGCCGATTATCATCGCGAGTGACCGAAGGGAGCGTGACGGTGATAATCCCCCCCACCCCCCTTTAGAAAAGGGGGGCTCGCTTTCCCCCCTTTTAAAGTACCGCCGCAAATCCCCGGACGTAAGTCCGGGGTTGGTTCAATCGCTTGAAACGCCATGATTACAAAATTTCATGTTTATTGAGAGGACGTCCATGAAAGCAATTAAGATACGCTTGCTCATTCTTCTCGGGACGGCCATGTTTGCAGCTCTCCCTGTCCATGCCGCGGCCGGAGCGCTTGAACAATTCCGGCTGTCCAACGAATTTCTCCGCGCCGATTTCGACGGCCGGAGCCTGGTCTCGCTCGTCGACGCGCGCACGGGCAGCTCGGTCCGATTCGCGGACGAGAGCTTCGCCGTCAAGATCGACAAGGAGAAGATCGACGCCGCGGCCCTCTCCTCTCCGGAAGTCAAGAACGAAAAAGAACGGCTGACCTTCCTTTATGCCTCGCCCAAATATAGGATCAAGGTCGTTTATGAATTGAAGGCCGGCTGGGCATTTCTCAGCAAACAGCTCTTCATCGAGCCCGTCCAGCCCGCCGATTTCCGCGTCAACGAGGTCAACGCCTTCACGGCCAAGATGACCCGGCCTGTCCGCGAACAGCTTCCCCTTTCGGACGGCCGGTTCGGGCTCGTCCTCCGCTTCTCGAAGGACCCCGGTCCGCAAGCGCGGAAACCCGACGGCGGCCGGGGCCCCGGGCTTTGCCCGGGGGTCCACTTCCACCGCGAAGGCTCGTCCCTTGACTTCAGCCTGTTCCTTCTCTATCAAAATCCCTATAACGTCTGGAAGCTCTCCGCCGGCGCCCTCTTCTCCTCTTATATTCCGGATATGGATTGGAGGCCGGCCTATGGTCCGTTCGTAACCGACCGCGTCTGCCTCGGCCTCACCGATCTCAGCGGGACGCGCGTCCTGGCCAAGTCCGTCGTCGAATGGAAGTTCGTCCCCGAGTATGAGAAGCTCCTCGGCTCCAATCCGACGATCGACATGGCCGAGGCGGACGCCCTGGTCGAGTGCGTCCGGGCCTTTCTCCTCGTCGACCCGAAGAAGAGCATCCGGGTCCACGTGCCGTGGTGCGAGAATGACTACCAGATCGATGTCGCTTCGCCGGACGGCTGGGCGGAATACAAGCGGATCATCGACCGGGCCGTCGAGCTGGGATGCCAATACACCCTCTTTACACCGGCCAACAGCGGGCTGTCGAATCCCGACGAGAACGCCGACTCCTGGGGCTGGGAGAACCTGCTCTGGTTCGCCATGGGGCAGAAGATCCGCAAGGGAGAATGGGACCCGGCCAAGGACCCCGTTCCGGCCCCGCTCCAAAAGATGCTCGATTACGCGAAGTCCAAGGGCATCAAATTCATGTCCTATTCATATCCCTCGCTGGCGTTCAAACAGGATCCCGAATGGACGAAGTGGGCCGGCGGCAAGAGCGGCGGAGACTCGGGCGCGGACACGGGGCTGCGCGGCTTCCAGGATTGGTGGGTGGACAAGCTCGTCTCGTTCGTGAAGAAGACGGGCGCCGGCGGATTTTCCTTCGACCACTGGTGGATCGCCTACGAGGACCCGAAGGCCACGAGCAAATACGCCCAATGGTTCGGCTGCCGCCGCATCCTGGAAACGCTCCGCCGCCGGGTCCCCGACATCGTCATCGACGGCCGCCAGCAGTACATGAACTTCGGCCCGTGGACGTGGCTCGCCGGCTCGTATCCGCACCCGACGCTGACCGACGAGCAGCCCGAGAGCTTCACGGCCTTTCCCGATCTCCATACGGATCGCGTCTCGGCCGACCGCCAGCGTTTCGCCGCGTGGAAGTACCGCATGGAGAGATTCTGTCCGCCGGAGATCATGCCGGGCTACATCACCCACCAGACCGAGCGCAGCGACGCCCAAAAGGTCATGCGCCGCGACCGCTTCCGGCCGCGGGACTGGGATGTGCTCGGCTGGAGATATTCGCTGCTGTCGTCCATCGCCACGGCCCCGTTCAACCACGTCGTGGACTTCATCCCCGCGCGCGATACGGACGAGTTCAAAGCCCTCTCCGAGGCGGACAAGAAATGGTTCCGCGGCTGGCTTGACTGGACGGATAAGAACGCGGCCGTGCTGAAACACGTGAAGCCCATCATCGGTCAGCCCCGGATCGGATACGTGGACGGGACGGCGGCCTGCGTTGACGACCGCGGTTTCGTTTTTCTCTTCAACCCGAATTACCGGGCGATGAGCGCCGAGTTCAAGCTGGACGCCTCGATCGGTTTGATCAAGGGCCAGGCGTTCATGCTCAAGGAGCTCTATCCCGAGGAAGGAAAGCTGATGGGGAAGAGCGGGGCGGGGCTCTGGGGCTATGCGGATACGGTCACGCTGCCGATGGCCGGGGCTTCGGCCGCAGTCATCGAGATCGTCCCGGCGCCCAAGCCCGTTGTCCAGCCGATGCTGTTCAATGCCGTCGGGAAGGCCGACCTGAGGAACGGCGCGCTCGTGCTATCGGATGTCAAGGGCGAGATCGGCACGGACAAGGAACTCGTCGTCGTTCTGCCGGCCGGAGTCAGAGTCTCATCGCTGAGCCTCAACGGAATACCCCGGACCTTTGACCAGGTCCAAAACGCGGTCAATATCAAAGTCAAAGTCGCCGGCGAACCGTTCAAACAGTGCCAGCCGCTCTGGACGTACGATTCCAATTTCAAAGGCGGGAGCGTGAATGCGGGCTTCAAGGTCCCGGCCCGAATATTCGCCCAGCTTAACGAAAGAAAAAAGTCCTGGCCCGTGCCCACCACCGAGGACGATCTACTGGCCCCCTGGCTCGGATCCCACCGTCTTCTTCTCTATGTCCAGATCGCCGAGCCCGACGAGGCCATGGCGGTGACGATGAAGATCGATGGCCGGGTGGTCGAGCTTAAAAAAGCTTACAACAGCATCTATGGCCATTCTCCGAAACGGACATTTCTCGGATTTTACGCCGACATTTCGAATCTGAAAGCGGAGACCGAATACACGGTGGAGCTCACCCTGCCGGCGTTGGCCGCCGGTCAGTTCCAGGGGCTGTTCTTCGAGAACATCGAGCCGGAATATACGGAGGAGATCGTCAGGTAGGTTCCGTTTTTCCGAAATGAGGCGATCCCTCGGGTCGTCCTGAGCGAAGCGAAGGATCTCATCCAACTAGCCATAGGCAGAATGAGATCCCCGGGTCCTGCCGCGCAGGCACTTGCTCATAATCCCCCCTCACCCCCCTTTAGAAAAGGGGGGCAAATTCCCATTACTCCCTTTAGAAAAGGGGGGCAAATACCCATTCCCCCCTTTAGACGAGGGGGGAAATTCTCATGACCCCCTTAAGAAAAGCGGGGCAAATACCCATTCCCTCCTTTAGAAAGGTTGGACATGGAATTCTCTATTCCCCCCTTTTTTAAAGGGGGGGGAGGGGGGATTAGCTTACAGCCCGAAGTATTTCCTCAAGGCGGCGGCCTTGTCGGTCCTCTCCCAGGTGAACTCGGGGAGCTCGCGGCCGAAATGGCCGTAGGCGGCCGTCTTTTTGTAGATCGGTCGCCGCAGGTCGAGCATGTCGATCATCCCTTTGGGCGTGACTTTGAAGATCTGGCGGACGGCCTTCTCGGCCTCGTGCTCTTCGACTTTTCGGTCCCCGTGCAGGTAGAGCATCAGAGAGGTGGGCTCGATGACGCCGATCGCGTAGGACAGTTGGACGGTGCAGCGGTCGGCCAAGCCGGCCGCGACGATGTTCTTGGCGATGTAACGGGCGGTGTAGGCGGCCGAGCGGTCGACCTTCGTGGGGTCCTTCCCGGAGAAGGCGCCGCCGCCGTGGGGGCAGCTCCCCCCGTAGGTGTCGACGATGATCTTGCGGCCGGTCAGGCCGGTGTCGCCGAGCGGTCCGCCGATGAAGAAATTGCCGGAGGGGTTGATGAGGTAGACGATGCCCTTGGCCGCGAAGGACGCCGGCACGACGGGGTCAATGATATATTTCCTGACCGCTTTTTCGATCTCGGCGTGACTGATGCCCTCCGCGTGCTGCGTCGAGAGGACCACCCGCTCGACGGCCACAGGTCGGGGGCCCTTGTAGCGGATCGAGACCTGGGATTTGGCGTCCGGGCGGAGCCACGGTACGAGGCCGGCCTTCCGGACCTC
>JAUYDS010000008.1 GCA_030691735.1 Candidatus Aminicenantota bacterium | reverse complement strand
TCAGACGGATGAAATTCCCGTGCCTGAGCGTATCGAGCGCGGCCGCATGGATTTCGACCCCGGGCATCACGCCGCTCGTGGGGCTGGGCTTGTTATCCAAAAGGCCGACGGCACTGGCGCCGACGAGAACGGACTTCCCGGCGAATTCCTCCGGCGGAATCTGGGGCTTCTGCCCTTCTTGAATCTGGGCATAGGAATTGACGATCGCCGCGATCGGATAAGTCCTGAACGTTCCGGTTGGGCCCCAAAAGCGGATGATCATCTGCCCCGTTTCATCCAAGGGAATGGAAGCCGGGTCCGGTCCGCCCTTCGCCCGCGCGGCCAGGGCCAGCGGCACCGACGGCAGGATCATGTCCCTGTAAGCGAGAGCGAGCGGCATCCTCCGGAAAATGCCGTCGCCGTCGGGATTGACCCGGACATTGCCGATGCCGCCGGCGGCCTTGAGGAAGATCGGCAGAGGGGTGGTCACGGAGCGGAACGTCTCGCCGGTCCGTGCCGCCGGTCCCTTCAACGAAAAACGCCGGAGCAAGCCGACGGCGGTTTCGTCGCTCTCCTTGTCTTCGGTGCTCAAGGCGATCGGAAAAAAGATGTTTCCCGACGCGGCCATGGCTCCGGCGAGGATCTCGTCGTCCTCGACGCCGAAGCCGGATCCCTCGGTCATGGTGATATCGAAGAAGCAGGCCGCCGCTCCCCCGGTCTTGAGAAAATCGATCAGAACGGCGTACATCTGCCGCGGCCAGGGCCAGGACAGGGTCTGCTGTTTTTTATAGACATCCAGGCTGTACTGGTCCACCAGGATGAGAACGATATCCTTCCCGGCGCGCTCAGGATGGGCGAAGAGCCGCAGCCGAGCGTCCCAGGACTTCCACTCGAGGGCCCTGAAGAGATGGAGCGATTGGCCGGCGAGGACGATCAGGAAGGCGAAGGTTCCGACGATCATCCCGCGAACGAATTTATTTTTCATCGTTTTGCCGACATCACCGCAAGTCTCGGTCGGGGCGGATGAAATCCTTCGCTCCGCCCAGGATGACACCTCGATCGATCACTTTTTTCTTGAATGACGCGTCAAGCGCTCACTTCAACGTAGCAAAAAACTGTTGGAATCTCTTCGTCCGGACGGCATCGATCGCGGGAACGGGTCCGAACGCCGCGATCTGCTTGTTCAGCCCGTCGATCCTCTGTTCGGGCGTGGGATGCGTTTTGAACCAGCCTTTTCCCGAGACGGCCGATTTATCCCCGACCATGGTCTGGAGAAAACGGACGATCCCCTTGGGATCGAATCCCGTCCGGGCGCCGAACGCCGCGCCCATCCCGTCGGCTTCGTACTCAGCCGCCCGGCTGTAGCCGCGCTCGACGAGCTGTTCGACGATGTCGGTCAGCACGCCTTCGAACATGGTCGTGAGCCGGGCCAGCTCCTGGGGTCCGAAGCGCTGAGCGGCCTGCATCCCGAGGGCCGTGAAGGCTTCCGTCAGCCGCGATTTCTTGATGGCCTGAAGCCCGTGTTTGGCCGCCACGTGGCCGATCTCATGGGCCAGGATCAAGCCCAGCATCTCTTCGTCCTTGCACCTGCGCAGGAGGCCTTTCGTCACGAAGATCAGTCCGCCGGGGGCGGCCAGGGCATTGACCTCCTCGGTATCCAGCACCTGGAAGTGGTATCCGGCGTAGATCTCCGGCCGGTCCGAGTAAATGGCCACCGCGTTCCCGACGAGGTTGACATATTGGGTCAGCGCGGCGTTCTGATAGACGGGGTATTTCGACAGGATCAAGGCGGCCACGGAACGGCCGATGTAATATTCCTCCTCCTCGGTGATGTCGGCGAAGCCGCTGCGCAGTTTCTGCCCGACCTCGATCACCGCTTTCGCGTCGTCGGCCGCCTGAGCCGCTTTGCCGAGAGCGCCGGTCACTTGGTCGAGCGACGCGCACGAAGAGAACATCAACGCCCAGGCCACGGCCATAAAACCAAAAGCCCGTGAAGCCGCGGTCCTCATTTGACACCTTGGAAGTCGCCCAGCCGGCCTTTTTTGAGGAAATCCGCGATCTGGGCCAGACTGACTTTGACCAGGAACATGGCGTCCACGGCGGCGAAATTCGCCTCGGAGTGCTTCGCCCGGTAGCTGTCCTCGACCTGTTTGTTGAATCCTTTAGCGGCCAGGGCGACCTCGGTAGCCGTCGCCTGCGTTTTCATGTCCTTGTTGGCCGCCGTGAGCGCGAATTTCGGCGTCTCGATAGCGCTCGAATGGACCCATCCGACGAGGCCGGCGGAGGTCTTGACCTGAACCCAGCCGTTCGCTTCGCTCACTTTTTCGAGCTTGTCGCCGGCCTTGAGCGCGACGACCGCCGGTGCGAAGAACTGCGGATTTTTCCGCAGCTGAGTCGCTTGGATCTTGACCACGACGATGTCCGCCGCGGCGATCGCCAAAGCGACGAGGAGCGCCGTGAGTAGGATGACAAGAGATCTCGGTTTCTTCATGAATGCCTCCTTTCTGATGTCTGACTCATCGTAAATCAAACGCGGCCCCGGCTTCAAGGAGCTTCTCCTTGATCCGGCTGTTGCGCTTGATGGGTTTGTCGTTCTTGATGGCGATATACAGCGCCTTGTAGGACCCGATGATGATGCTCAATTTTTTGGCCCGCGTCAGCGCCGTGTAAAAAAGATTTCGCTGAAGCATGATGAAGTGCTGGGTCAGGAGGGGCATGACCACGGCCTGGTATTCGCTGCCTTGGGCTTTGTGGACGGAGACGGCGTAGGCCAGGGTGATGTCGTCCAGGTCGTCCTTCTCGTAAAAGACCGGACGGCCGTCGAAGTGGACGATGACCCGGTAGCGCGATTTGTCGATATGGACGACGGTCCCGATATCGCCGTTGAAGACATCCTTCTCGTAGTCGTTCCGGACCTGCATGACCTTGTCGCGGAGCCGGATCTCGCGGCTCCCGACCCAGATGCCGTCCGAGGATCCGTTCAGCCTTTTTTGGAGCTCAACGTTCAGCCGGTCCACGCCGACGATGCCTTTGTACATCGGGCTGATGACCTGGATCTCGGGCGAGATCGGCGGCAGGCCCAGTTTTTTCGGGATGCTGTAGCCGCAGAGGTCGAGGATCATTTTAAAGACCTTCTGCGGGTCCTCCTGATGAAGGAAATAGAAATCGGAGCTCTTGTCGCCCCGCGGCGGGTAGATGATCGACTGCCCTTGGTTGATCCGATGGGCGTTGGAGACGATGAGGCTGTCGCGCTCCTGGCGAAAGATCTGGTCGAGGCGGACGACGCTCACCTGCCCGGATTCGATGAGGTCGCGGAGGAGTGTCCCAGGCCCCAAGGCCGGCAGCTGGTCCTTGTCCCCGACCACGATCAAGCGCATCGACGGCGGGATGGCTTTGATCAGGGCATACATGAGCGACAGGTCGACCATGGAAAACTCATCGATGATGATCGCGTCCCCCGCCAGGGGGTGATGTTCGGTACGGCGAAACGAGTTCAGCTTGGGATTGAACTCAAGCGTCCGGTGAATGGTCTTGGCCTCTTTGCCCGTCGTCTCCGCCAGGCGCTTGGCCGCCCGGCCCGTCGGCGCGGCGAGGAGGACCTTCCTCCCCCACTTGTCGAAGACCGCGGTCACCGCCTTGACGATGGTCGTCTTGCCGGTGCCGGGTCCGCCCGTGATGACGAGGATCTTTTTTTGGAAGCTCTCCCGGATGGCCGTTTTCTGCAGCTCCGAGAATTCGAGCTTGAGCTCTTTTTCGACCTCGGCGACGACCTGATCGACATCGAACGGCGGCTGAACGAAGGAGGCCCGGGCCAGAGTCTGAATGGACCGGACGACCTCCTCCTGGGCGTGGAAGAAGAACGGCCGGTAGACGGCCGTGTCCGCGGCCAGCGGCTCGGCGACGACATATTTCTTGGTCTTCAGAGATTCGAGAGCTTCGCGGACCTTGTCCTCGTCCGCGCCGATTTCGTCCCGGCAGCGGGCGATGAGTTCGCTCTCGTACGAAAAAACATGGCCCTGTTCGTTGTCCTTTTCGAGGAGATAGAGGAGAAACGCCCGGGCCCTCTCTAGGGAGGCCGGGTCCATCCCGAGCTTCAGGGCGATCTGATCAGCGGTCTTGAAGCCGATTCCCCAAATATCGAGGCAGAGCTGATAGGGATTCGCCTTGAGCACATGGTAGGACTTCTGCCCGTAGTGGCGGTAGATCTTCGTCGCCAGGCTCGTCGAGACATTGTGCTGTTGGAGAAAAATGATGAGGTCCCGGATGTCCTGGTGCTCCTCCCAGGATCTCTTGATCTCGCCCAGCTTGACCGCGCCGACTCCTTCCACTTCCTTCATCCGGTCCGGCTTATGGGAGAGGATATCGAGGGTTCGCTCGCCGAAGGCCTTGACGATCCGCTTGGCCAGGACCGGCCCGATGCCCTTGATCAGTCCGCAGGAGAGGAACTTTTCGATGCCCTTGGCGCTCGAAGGCAGGACGGGGACGAAGTGATCGACCTTGAACTGGGGTCCGAACTTCGGATTGTTCTCCCATTCTCCCGTGACCGTCAGCCTCTCGCCCGGAGACAGCGGCGGGAAATGACCGACGATGATCTTGGTCTCCCCGCCCTCGATGGAGAACTTGAGTACCGAGTAGCCGTTCTCGGGGTTGAAAAAGAGGATCTGCTCGATCGTGCCTTCGATCTGTTCGGGCATTTTCTTTATCTTATTTTATTTCACCCGGATGGTCAACAATCCGCCTGGCGATTGTTGACCATCCCTCCTTTTCGTGCTACTTTTCAAGGGTGAAATTCCTCCGTCTCGCGACGAATTCTCTTCTCAGCGGTTTGTTCTTCTCTTTGCTTCTCGCCGTTCTCATCGCGGACCTCAACATCAATCTGGCCTTCAAGCCGTCCGTCCTGATCAAGCTCACGGCTTTTCTGATGCTCAGTTATGGCCTGCTGGCTTCTCTTCTCTGCCTTCTCGTGGCCTCGGTTCATCGCTTTTTCATCGGGAAAAAAACTTGGCCGGATTTCATCGCCCCCTCGTTCTTGACGCTCAGCTTCTCCCTGTTCATCCTGCTTTTCCTCGTGATATTCCGGGAGAATTTCATCTACTTCTCGTCCTTTTTTGTCCCCAGCTTGAAAACTCTGTTGAAGATCCAAATGATGGTCTTTTTCGCGCTGGCCGTCGCCGGACTGGTCCTCCACCATCAGTTTCACCATCGAAAAGCCCGTCGACTTTATTTCAGCCTCTTTTTCGTCCTTCTCGGATCGGCTTTGATCCTCGCTCTCGGACTTCGGTTGAACTTCCCTACTCCCCAAAAAGAGCTTGAGCTGACCGGTCTGGAGCCCAAGAAGATCGAACGGAGGGTCACGCTCCTCTGTTTCGAGGGTCTCAGCCTGGACTTCCTTCTGCCCTTGACCTACGAGCGCAAACTTCCCAATTTCTCTTGGCTTATGGAAAGCGGCTGTTGGGGCCGCTTGAAGGGATTCACCCCGAGCGACCCCTTTATCCTCGAAAGGACCTTCGGCACCGGCAAACTGCCCGGAAAGCACCGCCAGATCTCCGCGGTCCAATATCGGATTCCGGGAATGCGCGAACAACTCGAGGTCGTGCCGCGCTTCATTCTCTTCCGGCAATTGACTCGGCTGGGCCTCCTGAAGATATCGCCGAATGATGCCCCCTCCGCGGCCAGGGATCTCTGGACGATTTTCGAGGATTTCCAGGCGTCGGTCGTGAAAGGAGAACGGGCCGCGGCCGTCCCGGCGGCGGGCCCGACGAAAGCCAAATCGGACAATCTGTTCGCCGCGTTTTATAAAGACTTCCTCACCGAGAGGAGCGCGCCTTTCGTCTGGGTCAGAACGGCGTTTTACCTGGACGCCGAGTCCGAGGACGCCGCGTTCCAAGCGAAGGCCCGGGTCAATCCGCAGTTGTTCTCTCTGTGGCTGGACGGAGCGAACGTCGCCGAGATGTATTTTTATAAATACAGCTTTCCCGATGCCTTCGGCGACATCCGGCAGGAAGAGATTCAGAAGAACGGAACGGTCATCGAGAAATACTATCAATTCTACGACCAGATCGTCGGCAAATATCTCGCCTCGCTGAAAGAGGACGAACTGCTCGTCGTCTTTTCCCCCTACGGAACCGAGCCCCTGCCCTTCTGGAAAAGGATCGTGGAGTGGATGCTCGGGAACGCGGACGTCTCCTCCTATCACGAGCAGGCCCCGGACGGCGTCGTTTTCATCCGGGGCCGAGGGATCGTCCGCGGCAAGGCCATCGACGCCATCCGGCTCGTCGACCTCGCCCCGACGATCCTTTATCTCGTCGGCTTGCCCGTGGGCCGGGACATGGACGGACTCGTCCGGGGGACGCTTTTCGAACGGCAATTCGCGGACGAGAATCCGGTCTTGACGATCTCCTCGTATGAGGACGTGGCGATCAAGAAATGATTAGATAATTCGCAGACACATACCGAATTCCGCAGATTCAATCCTCTCCAATTTTTTGTCAGCGTGAATTCGGTATGTGTCTGCGAATTATCAGTGGATGACCTTGAGGATCCGGCCCCAGCGGGCTTTCGGCAGGAAGTTGACCAGTTTCTTCAACCGGTCTTTGAGGCTCGTCTTCTGGTAGGCGTCCTTCTCCGCGTTGTAGGAAAAATAGATCACCCAGGGCCGCCCTTTGATGTTCGTCATCGGTAAAAAGCCCCAGTAGCGCGAATCCGCGCTATTGTCCCGATTGTCGCCCATGGCGAAGACATGCCCGGCGGGGATCGTGACGGGTCCGAAGTTGTCCCGGATCGTGTCGTCGTAATGGTAATAATCGTTCTTGGCGATGATCTGGTTGTCGTTGTGAACCTTGTATTTTTCCTCGAGCGGCCGATCGTTGATGGTGACCTGCTTGTTCTTGATCTCCAGGGTCTCGCCGGGCAGGCCGATGACGCGTTTGACGAAATCCTTGGTCAGGTCGTTGGGGAATTTGAAGACGATGATGTCCTGCCGGCGGATGAGCTTGTGGGGCAGGATCTTTTCCTCGATGGGCGAGATGGTGCTGGCATAGACCAGCTTGTTGACCAGGAGGAAGTCCCCGATGAGGAGCGTCGGCTCCATCGAGCCGGTGGGGATCTGGAAGGCCTGGACGACGAAGGTCATGACGAAGAAGACGAAGACCGCCGTCTCGGCGATGAGCTCGAAGTATTCGCGGAAGATGCTCTTCTCCCGCTTCTTTTTTTCGCGGCTTTTGTCCAGTTCGTCGTTCATCGGGCACCTAAAAGAGGGATACTATAGTCTAAAAGCGGAAAATCATCAAGACGGAGAGCGCGGACGATTTAAATTCGCCGACGAATTCCTGTATACTGAACCCATGAATTTCACCCTCTTCGGCTACCCCAAGGCGGGTAAGACCACCTTATTTAATATCCTGACCGGCGCCCGCGCCGAAGTCACCGCCTTTGAGGACGGACGACGGGAGCCGAACGAACGCATGTGCCCTCTGCCCGACGGCCGGCTGAACGGGCTCGGCGGATTGTATCCCGAAAAGAAGAAGGTCGCCGCGGCCCTCGATTTCTTCGATTTGACCGGCATCTCCTACGGCGAGGTCAAGACCAGCGTTTTTCTCAACGCCCTGCGGAAAGCGGACGGCCTCATCCACGTCGTCCGCGGCTTCCACGACGACCAGATCCCCCACGCCAAACCGGCGATCGCCCCGAAAGACGACATCCGGACCATGGAGGAGGAGCTGCTCCTGGCCGACCTGATCTCGATCGAAGCCCGTTTGGAGCGGCTCGAAAAGGACCTGAAAAAGGCCAAGAATCCCGAGGGCGAGAAGGAACGCGATATCCTCGTCCGCCTTCATCAGCACCTCGGGGACGGCCGGCCTCTCCGGGAATTCGCCTGGACGGAGCCCGAGGAAAAACAGCTCAAGGCCTTCGCTTTTCTCAGCCAGAAGCCGATCCTTCACGTGATCGACGCCGACGAGTCCGATATCGGCCGCCTTCATGACCTGGAGCGGGACCACACCCCGGGCCGGAAGGGCGCCGCTGTCCTCGCCTTCTGCGGGAAGATCGAGCAGGAGATCCTCGAGATCGAGAGCGAGGAGGACAAACGCGTCTTTCAGACCGAATACGGTCTGACCGAGCCGACGCCGGGCCGCTTTTTCCCCGCCGCCCTCGAGCTCATGGAGACGATCTTTTTTTACACGGTCGGGAAGGACGAGGTCCGAGCCTGGCCGATCCGCCGCCATTCCACGGCCCTCAGGGCGGCCGGCGCGATCCATTCGGATATCGAAAAAGGGTTCATCCGAGCCGAGGTCATCCCTTATGAAGTTCTCCTCCCGCTGGGCTCGCTCCACGCGGCCAAAGAAAAGGGCGCCATCCGCCTCGAAGGCAAGGAGTATATCGTCCGGGACGGCGACGTCATCTACTTCCGGTTCGCTCCATGAGAACGACCTTCACCCTAATCGCGTCCGATCCATCGTCCTCGGCCCGGGCGGGGACGATCCCCACGCCGCACGGCCCGATCGAGACCCCCGCCTTCGCTCCGGTCGCGAGCCAAGGCGCGGTCAAAGCCCTCTCCCACAAGGAGATCGAGGCCCTCGGCGCCCAACTCCTCCTCTCGAACTCCTATCATCTATTTCTCCGGCCCGGCGTCGACGCCGTCCGGGCCATGGGCGGCCTGCACAAGTTCATCTCCTGGCCCAAACCGATCCTGACCGACAGCGGGGGCTTTCAGATCTACAGCATGTCCCCCCTGGCCAAGGTCAAATGGGACGGCGTGTCTTTCTCCTCCCACCTCGACGGAACAAAATATTTTTTAACTCCCGAAGACGTCGTGGATATCCAGGTGGGCCTGGGCTCGGACATCATGATGGTCCTGGACTATTTCGTCCCCTACCCTTCGCCCGACGACAAGGTCAAGGACTCCGTGGCGGCCACGAGCCGGTGGGCCGGGCGCGCGCGGGAGCACTTCCGGAAGAAAGAGTCCCTCTCGCTGCTGTGGGGGATCACCCAGGGCGGCGTGACGTGGGAGCGACGGAAACAGAGCACGGAAGAGCTCCTCGCCCTGGACTTCGACGGATACGCCATCGGCGGTCTGGGCCTCGGCGAGGCAAAAACTCAGCTCTTCGAGATCCTGGAACGAAGCGACGGCCTCCTGCCCAAAGCCAAGCCGCGCTACCTCATGGGGATGGGCTACATTCAAGATATCCTCGAGGCCGTGGAAAGGGGGGTGGACCTGTTCGACTGCGTGCTCCCCACGCGCAATGCCCGCAACGGCATGCTCTTCACCAGCCGCGGTCCGCTCGTCATCAAGAACCGGAAATACGCTCAGGACGAACGGCCGGTGGACGCGGACTGCGTCTGTTATACCTGCCGGAACTTTTCCCGGGCTTACCTGCGACATCTCTTCGAACGGCAGGAAATCGGATCGGCCGTCCTCAATTCCATTCACAATCTCCACTTTTATCTTGACAACTTTCGTAAAATACGGCAATCTATACATTTAAATTCGTTCAAATCGCTCAAAGAAAGCATTTTGAATAAATTAAAGGACGGCACATCATGATTTTAAGCGCGTTTCTCTCCCTCTCACAGCAAGCGGGCGGCCAACCCGGCCGACCGCCGGTTCCCCAAGGCAATTTCCTGACGGCCCTCGTTCCTTTCATCCTCGTCTTCGTCATCTTCTATCTGCTCATCATCATGCCCCAGCGCAAGAAGCAGAAGAAACACATGGGGATGGTCGAGAACCTGAAGCCCGGCAGCCGGATCATCACGACCGGCGGCATCTACGGCACGGTCATGGGCGTTCAGAAGGACCGCATCGAGCTCAAGGTCGCGGCCAACGTCAAAATCGACATCACCAAAAGCGCCATCGGCGTCATTGTCGCCTCCGACACCGCTCCCGAAAAAACAGAATAAGTCCGCGAACTCTCTAGGATAAGGGTCATCATGAAAAAAGGACTACGCTGGAAAATCCTGCTGACCGTCGTCATCCTGATCGGGGCGATCGTCATCTCCTATCCGATCAAGGAAAAGATCAAGCTCGGGCTGGACCTCAAAGGCGGCATCCATCTGGTGATGCAGGTCATGACCGACGACGCGGTGACCATGGAGACCGACCAGGAGATCCTCCGGCTCCAGGAGCTCTTCAAGAAGAACTCCATTACCTACACGACCATAACGAAGGAGGCGCCGGGGAAGTTCACGATCCAGGGGACCACGCCCGACCAGGAAGTAAAGGTCAAGGACCAACTCGATCAATATCTCCGGGACTGGGATTATCTCTTCGCCGGAACGTCGGCGACGGTCACGCTCAAACCTCTCGCCCTGAACGCCATGAAGGAACAGGCCGTCGACCAGTCCGTCGAGACCATCCGCAACCGCGTCGACCAATTCGGCGTGGCCGAGCCGATCATTCAGCGCTACGGCAGAGAGCGGCTCATCGTCGAGCTGCCGGGCGTCGATAACCCTGAACGCATCCAGGACATCATCAAGACCGCGGCTATCCTGGAATGGAAACTGGTCAAGGCGGGTCCCGCCGCCGACGAAGCGACGCTCCTCAAGGAGTTCGGCGACAAGGTGCCCGAGGACATGGAGGTCGTCAAAGGCGATCCCAAGCGCCGGGCCGAAGGCTTTTATCTGGTGAATAAAGTGGCGGCCGTCACCGGCAAGGACCTCAGTCTGGTCCGCCGCTCCCAGGACGAATACGGCGGCCCCGCCGTCTCCTTTCAGCTCAAACCCGACGGCGCCACCCGCTTTGAGCAAGTGACCGGCGCCAACATCGGGAAGCCGCTGGCCATCATCCTGGACAAGAAGGTCCAATCGGCCCCGAACATCAACGCCCAGATCTCCGACAGCGGTATCATCCAGGGCCAATTCACTATCGAGGAAGCGGACGACCTCGTCCTCATCCTCCGGTCGGGCGCCTTGCCGGCGGGGATCAAGACCCTTGAGAACCGGACGATCGGGCCTTCGCTCGGCGCCGACTCGGTCAAGGCCGGCCTGCTGGCCGGGCTGATCGCCATCCTCTCGGTCATGACCTTCATGGTCGTCTATTACAAATTGTCCGGGGTCAACGCCATCATCGCTTTGATCCTGAACGTCGTCATCCTGTTCGGCGCACTGGCCTATTTCCAGGCCACCCTGACCCTCCCCGGCATCGCCGGCATCATCCTCGGCATCGGCATGGCCGTGGACGCCAACGTCCTGATCTTCGAACGCATGCGCGAGGAGATGGCCCTCGGGAAAAGCGTCATGAACTCCATCTCCCTCGGCTTCTCCCGGGCGTTCAGCGCCATTTTCGATTCGAACTTGACGACGATCATCTCGGCCGTCTTCCTCTTCCAGTTCGGGACCGGCCCGATCAAGGGCTACGCGGTGACGCTGATCGTCAGCCTCGTCGCCAACCTCTTCACGGCCGTTTTCGTCTCGCACTGGATCTTCGACGCCACCCATACCAAAAACACGAAAAAGTTGAGTATCTGACCATGCCACTCGTACTCTTCAAAACCCCCAATATCAAGTTTCTGAAGTATAAGTATCACGCTTTGGCCCTCACCTTTCTCATCATCCTCGCCGGACTCATCAACATCCTCTTCGGGAACGGATTGAAGCTGGGCGTCGATTTCGGCGGCGGAACGCACATCCGGGTCGTCTATAAGACGCCCATGTCCATCAACGACATCCGCCAGACGCTGAGAGATATCGGCCAGGGCAACAGCTCCATCCAGGAAGCCGGCAAGGCCGGGAAAGAGTTTCAGATCCGGACGATGCAGGTCATCAAGGCCGTTGATGAGCAGCAGGAGCTCGAAGCCCATCAAAAGCTGGCCGACCAGGTCATCGCCGCCTTGAAGGGGAACGAAGGCGTGGCCGAGCTCGGCCGCGGGCTCATCGACCTGAACAACATCGACGCCAAGGGCTTGACGACGCTCCTCACCGCGCCCTTCGCCGCCGAGGCCCCGGCGCTGACCGAAAGCATCCTCCGGCTCCGGAACGACAAAGGCATTTTCGCGGACCACAGCGAGCTCTCGGAGGCCGGACTCAAGCCCGAGGTCATCACCTTCCTCAAGGACAAGACGTTCCTCGGGAAGCTGACCGTCGTCAGCAGGGAGACCGTCGGCCCGCAGGCCGGCGCGGAACTACGGAGGAAGGCGACGCTGGCCGTGATCTGGTCGCTCATCGGGATGCTCGTCTATATCGCCGTCCGCTTCAAGCTCGAATACGGAGTCGCCGCCATCTTCACCCTGGCCCAGGACGTCCTGATCACGCTGAGCATCTACTCCTTCACCAGCCGCGAGATCAACCTGCCCATCATCGCCGCCCTTCTGACGATCGTCGGCTATTCGATCAACGACACCATCGTCATCTTCGACCGGGTCCGGGAGAACGAGAAGGCCAAGCGAAAAGAGCCTCTCGAGATCATCATGAACTTGAGTCTCAACCAGTGCCTGGGTCGGACGATCATCACTGCGGGGACGGTCTTCCTGACCGTCGGAGCCCTGTTCCTCTTCGGAGGGAAGGTGATCAACGACTTCGCCTTCTGTATGCTGATCGGCTCGATCGAAGGCGTTTATTCGACGATCTTCATGTCCTGCCCGATCGTCCTCATCTGGACAAAAATCTTCCCTAAAACGAAAGGCTTCCGAAAATAATTTTTTAAAAAAACCTTGTCAAAAAAAATATTTTATTTTATACTTTAGCGGATATATTCCATGTCTGTATGGATGAGGTAAAACATGGCTGAACAAACCAAGCCGCAGGCCCAACCCAAGGCCATGCCGCAGGCGAAAACGGCCGGCCAGATCCCCGACATTTTTCGGGACTCGTTCATTGTTACAAAAAAGTCAGCGATGCGAAAGGCCTTCGCTTTTCCTATCGCCTTCATCGTTCACGCGGTTCTCGCGGGCGTCCTCATCGTGATCCCTCTCCTTTCGACCGCCAATCTCCCGACGATCGAGATCACGAGCGCCTTCCTCGCGCCTCCCCCTCCCCCTCCGCCTCCCCCGCCGCCGCCGGCCAAGAAGGCGGCCACCTCCCAGGCCAAGCGCATCAAGCCCGTCCAGACCCAATCCTCCTTTGAGGCCGGCAAGCTCGTCGCCCCCGTCGAGATCCCCGACCAGATCGCCGAAGAGCAGATCTCCGACGTCGGGATCGAGGGCGGCGTCGAAGGCGGAGTCGAGGGCGGCGTCATCGGCGGCGTGCTCGGCGGCGTCGTCGGCGGCGTCCTGGGCGGCGTCGTCGGCGAAGTCGAAGCGCCCGTCCGGGCCGTCGGCGATGTCAAGCCCCCCAAGCTCTTGAAGCAGGTCGATCCCACCTATCCGGAGATCGCCCGCCAGGCCCGGGTCGAAGGCATCGTCATCATCGAGGCCACGACCGACATTTACGGCCGGGTCCAGGGCTACAAAGTGCTGAGATCGATCCCCCTGCTCGACCAGGCGGCCATCGACGCCGTACGGCAGTGGGTCTACGAGCCGATGATCATCAACGGCCGCCCCCGCGGCGTTATCTTCACGGTGACGGTCCGTTTCACGTTGAAGTAAAAGCTACCATGGCTTTCGCATAATCAAAAGGAGGTACCTTCAATGCAATTTGATCTCATTACCATGTGGCAGTCGATGAGCGGTCTGGCCAAGGGAGTCTCCATTCTCCTTATCTTCCTCTCCGTCATCTCTCTTTATATGTTCATTGAAAGATTGCTGACGTATTCCCGCGCCAAAAAAAGGTCGAAAGCGATCGCCCCCAAGCTGGCCGAGCTCCTGAAGTCCGGACAGATCAAGGAAGCCCTGGCCCTTTCCTCCAAAGCGGAGAACAAGGGAAGCCATCTGGCCCGTGTCACAACGGCCGGAATCACCGAATTCCTCGAGGGCAAAGAAGCCAAACTCGCATTCGAAGAACAGATCTCGACCGCCCAGAGAGGCTGCGACCGCGCCGCGTCGATCTTCGACCAGGAACTGCGCAAGGGCCTGAGCATTTTGGCCACGATCGCCACCTCCTCCCCCTTCATCGGATTGTTCGGCACCATCTCGGGCATCATCAACGCCTTCCGCGGCATGGCCCTGACCGGCTCGGGCGGCATCGGCGCCGTCGCTTCCGGGATCTCCGAAGCCCTGATCACCACCGCCTTCGGAATCGCCGTGGCCGTCATCGCCCTGTGGTTCTACAACTACCTCAACAGCAAGGTCGAGGTCCTTAACGCCGAGATGTCGAACACCTCCTCCCAAGTCATCGCCTTCTTCATCCGCCAGCCGAAAGCGTAACCGAGGCGGATCATGAGCATTTCTATCGGCGGCGACGAAAGAGTAAGATCCGAACCCAACGTCGTCCCCCTGTGTGACGTTCTTCTCGTTCTGCTCATCATCTTCATGGTCGTCACGCCCCTGGTCCAAAAAGGGGTCGACCTCAAGCTGCCGACGACCATCACCGCGATCAAGATGCCGGAAAACGTCGAAGTCACGATGTATATCAAGAAGGACGGGACCATCTATATCAATCAAGACAAGGTCACCGATATTGAACGACTCCAGTCCCTGCTCGAAGAAGTGTTTCTGACCGTCCCGGAAAAGAAACTGTATCTCCGAGCCGATGGAGACCTCGAATACGGTAAGCTCATCGAAGTTTACGAAAAGGTTCGCGCCGCCGGCATCGAGAATATCGCCATCATCACCGAAGCCAAAACAGAAAAAGGCAGCTGATTCTTTAGCTTTTTGACACCCATCCGGAGGGAAGCGGGTCAAGGACGACCCGCTTCCCTCCGCTTTCCCACCTCAAGACAGCCCGCCTCATCCCGTGCTCATTCTCCAATTGGGGAAACGAGATTCCGGCCGGCGATGTCAAGGGACGAGCCTTCGCGGCGGAAGTGGACCCCCGGGCAAAGCCCGGGGCACTCACCCGCGATGTAAATACGCGGCTGAGTACGGCGGAAACGGATCCCCAGACAAAGCCTGGGGCCCCTGCCGCCGCCCCGCCCGCCGGGGACGCGGATTTCATCAAAGAGAGATCAAGCGGATATCCGCTTTTTCTTCAGGCCTTCGTTCATGCTGCCCGTTCTGTAGCCGGCCAGGTCGAG
>JAUYDS010000001.1 GCA_030691735.1 Candidatus Aminicenantota bacterium | reverse complement strand
TTTGGCCGAGACCTGCCAGAAAGCGCAGGCCTTGATCATGGCGGGCCTGGTCTTCGGCGACGGCCGGCGGCTGGAGAAGGCCGGCCAGCTCGTCCCCCCCGGCCTGGACATCACCGTCCAAAAAACGCTGCCTTATGTCGGCCGCGGCGGGCTCAAGCTTGAAGAGGCTCTCGACGTTTTCAAGATCGACGTCGCCGGCCGGACCTGCGCCGATATCGGCTCCTCGACCGGAGGGTTCACGGACTGTCTCATCCAGAGGGGCGCGGCCAGGGTCTACGCCGTGGACGTCGAGACGCGTCAGATCGACCGCCGGCTCAGAGAGGACCCGCGCGTCGTCCTGATCGAAAAGAACGCCCGCTACCTGGCGTCGAATGACTTTCCCGAGCCCCCCGACTTGTTCACCATCGACGTCTCGTTCATCTCCGTTCTCAAGATCCTGCCCGCGATAAAGGGCGTGATGGAAAAAGCTCAAGGTGAGATTGCCACGTCATCACGCTCTCGCGTGATGGCTCGCAATGACAATAAATTAAGTATCATGCCTGGTCCGAGGGCAAATGGGATTCTTCGCTTCGCTCGGGATGACAATAAAAAACAGGATGACAATGAAAAAAATGTCATCGCGAGCGACCGGAGGGAGCGTGGCGATCACACCGGCCGGCTCGTCCTCTCCCTCCTCAAGCCGCAGTTCGAGGCGGGCAAAGGCCAGGTCGGGAGGACGGGGGTCGTGCGCGACGCCGGCCTCCGCGCCGAGGTGCTGCGACGGGTCCTTCGGGAGGCCGCGGACATCGGCTTCGAGGCGCGGGGGCTCATCCGCTGTTCGACGCGCGGCCAGAAAGGGAACCAGGAGTTCTTCGCTCTCTGGTCGCGCGAAGAGTTGCGGCCGCCGTGGGACACCGTGTTACAATGGATCGAGGAGGTCACCCGGGATGAGAACCATTCATAAGGTCGGCATCGTCATCAAACCCCACGCGCCCCGCATCGAAAGCGTCCTGTCCGATCTCTGCGCCTATCTCGACCGTCGCGGCATCCGCTATCTTCTGGAGGATGCGGCGGCCGAGAAGCTCGGCCGGCCCGGCGGCCTCCCGCGAGCCAAGGTCCCCGAAGAAGCCGACCTGGTCGTCGTCCTCGGAGGCGACGGCACGCTTCTCAGCATCGCCCACATCGCGGCCCGCCTCGGCGTACCCGTCATGGGGGTGAACCTGGGCAGCCTCGGTTTCCTGACCGAGGTGACCCTCCCCGAGATGACGCTCACCCTCGACGCTCTCCTCGACGGCGAGGCGGGCGTCATCAGCTCGCGCCTACTGCTCGAGGTGGTTTTCAAGGATGAGGCCAGCTTGTGCCTCAACGACGTGGTCATCAACAAGGGCGCCGGGGCCCGGATGATCCACATGAAAATCTGGCTCGACGGCCGGGGGCTCGAGACCATGAAGGCCGACGGGCTCATCGTCGCCACGCCGACCGGCTCGACGGCCTATTCGCTGGCGGCGGGCGGGCCCATCCTCCACCCGTCCATCCCGGCCGTCCTGCTGACGCCCATCTGCCCCCATACCCTGACGTTCCGTCCGATCGTCATCTCGTCCGAGACCCGGATCCGCATCGAGCTTCTGACATCCGGGGAAGAGGTCTACCTGACCTTCGACGGACAGCGCGGGGGGGCGATGCTGAACGGTGATGTCGTCGAAGTCCGGCGGGCGAAACAGACGCTGAACCTGGTCTCTTCCCCCAAAAGGAACTATTTCAGCTTGCTCAGCGAAAAATTCTCCTGGGGAGGATGAGCGAGGCCCGCTTTATTGACATTTCCGCCCCCCAAATCTATGATTGAACTCTTAAAATGACCCATCCCCTGCGCGTCTTGATCGTTTCTCCCGAGGCGGCCCCGTTCGCCGTCGCGGGGGGGCTCGCCGAGGCCGCCCGCGACCTGGCCGCGGCCCTCTCCCGGCAGGGCGTCGCGGTTTCGCTCGTCCTGCCGAAGTACCGCCGTCCGGAGATCGAGGCGCTGACTCTGGAGCCCGTGCTTCTCGAGCTTTCCGTCCCGCTCGGCGGCGACAAGGTCAAGGCCAGCGTCCTTAAAGCCGAAGCCGGTTTTGGCCCCGTCTTTTTCGTCGACTATCCGAAATATTTCTGCCGCCACGAGATCTATGGTTCGGCCAAAGAGGAATATCTCGACAACGATGAGCGGTTCACGTTCTTCGACCGGGCCGTCCTCGAATTCGTCCTTAAGCTGAAAATTCCCGTGGACGTCATTCACTGCCACGATTGGCCGACCGCTCTCGTCCCGCTCTTCCTCCGGACCCACTATGCCCAGAAAAGCCATTTCAAGGACACGGCGACCGTCTTGTCCATTCATAATACCGCGCAGCAGGGCAAGTTCCCCGCTGAATCCCTGGCCTGGACGGGCCTCAATTGGGATTATTTCACGTCCGACCAGCTGGCCCTCAACGGCCGGTTCAATTTTTTAAAGGCTGGGCTGATCTTTTCCGACGCGCTCAACGTGGTCCGAGCGGACTGGAAAGAAGCCCTTCTCGCGGGTGAGGCCGGGAGCGGGTTTGAAGGGATCCTTCAAAGGCGTTCGGCCGGGCTTTCGAGGATCAGGAACGGTACGGATGAAACGACGTGGGAGACAGCCGCCAAAGAACATCTCGAGCTCTATGCCAAAGCGATAGGGGCCAAAAGAGGAGGTCAAAGTGGCCGATAATATCATCAACGTGACCGATGCGAACTTCGAAGAAGAGGTGTTGAAAGCCCCACTTCCCGTGCTCATCGATTTTTGGGCCGTCTGGTGCGTGCCCTGCAAGATGATCGCCTCCCTGGTGGACGAGATCTCCGTCGAATACAAAGACAAGCTCAAGGTCTGCAAGCTCGACGTGGACGGGAGCCGGTCGGTGCCCGCCCGCTACGGGGTCCGGGGCATCCCGACGCTCCTGCTGTTCAAGGGCGGCGAGCTCAAGGAGACCATGGTCGGCGCCCTGCCGAAGGACAAGATCGTCGCGGCGATCAGCAAGCATTTTTGAATAGGGGGACACATACTTTGGGGACATGTACTTCGGGGACACCTCGTTCCCTATCAAGGGAGGAAGGTCAATTTATCCCCGAAGTAGGTGTCCCCAAAGTACATGTCCCCAATAGTTAAGGATTTTTTTCATGAGCGGACAATTCGACGTCGTCATCATCGGTGCGGGGCCGGCCGGCCTCTCCGCCGCCATTTATACCGGCCGCGCTCGGTTGAACGCGCTCGTCCTCGAGAAAGGGATCCCGGGCGGGCAGATCCTGATCACGGACTGGATCGAGAACTACCCCGGCTTTCCCGACGGCGCGGCGCCTTTCGAACTCATGGAAAACTTCCGCAAACAGGCGGTCAAATTTGGGGCTCAGATCGTGACCGACGAGGCGCGGGAGATCCGTCGGGACGGAGACCGCTGGGTCGTCCGCGGCGGCAAGGCGGACTATCCGGCCCGGGCGGTCATCGTCACCACGGGCGCGGCCTACCGCCGGCTCGGCCTGCCGAGCGAGGCCAAGCTCATCGGTCGGGGCGTCTCCTATTGCGCCACGTGCGACGGCCCCTTCTTCCGCGACCGGGAGATCGCCGTCGTCGGCGGCGGCGACACGGCCCTCATGGAAGCGGAGTTCCTGACCAAGTTCGCCGGCGCCGTGCATCTCATCCACCGCCGGGACAAGCTCCGCGGGACCAAGATCCTCCAGGAGCGGGTGTCCGCCAATCCGAAGATCGTTTTTCACTGGAATTCCGTCGTCGACGAGATCCGGGGCGAAGCCAACCTCGAAGGCGTGGTCCTCAAAAACGTGAAGGACGACTCGCGATCGACGTTGAGCATCGAGGGTCTCTTCATTTCGATCGGCATGGATCCGACGAACGAGATCGTCAAGGGGCTCCTCAAGCTCAACGAATGGGGCGAGATCGTGGTCGACGAGAAGATGGCGACGTCTGCTCCCGGGATCTACGCGGCGGGCGACGTGATCGCCGGCGCCCCGCACCAGGTCGCGACGTCCGTGGGGACGGGCGTCCACGCCGCCATCAGCGTGGATGAATACCTGTCGACGAAATGATTAAATTCCCCCCCTTTACTAAAGGGGGGTGTGGGGGGATTATAATTGCCACGCCGCAAGAGTGGCCCGCAATGACAAATTATTTATATGTCATCGCGAGGAGCGAAGCGACGTGGCGATCCGACCCAACGGGTCGTCCTGAGCGAAGCGAAGGATCTCATCCAACCTCGGATAATCCGGCCGGTCAGCTCTGGTTCAGTTTCTTTTCCAGCTCTTCGACCCGCGCCTTGAGCTTTTTGAAGTCCTTGACGATGTCGTAGAGGTGCGGCGCGAGGGCCCAGAATTTGCGCCAGTCGCGGATGTCGAGGTGGGGACTTCCCGAGACGAAAGCGCCCGCGGGGACGGCTTTGGTCACGCCGGACTTCGCCGCGACGATGACGTTGTCGCCGACGTCGATGTGGTCGGCGATC
>JAUYDS010000190.1 GCA_030691735.1 Candidatus Aminicenantota bacterium | reverse complement strand
ACGAGTGATGTGATACGAAAATATATCATTAGCCACCGGGAATTGGAGCACGGGCCTGCGCAGCTGGCTTTGAAGCTGCGCTCTTGATGCCCCGCGGCTTGCCGCGGGGTCATTGACTTGATCGATGTAAAAATAAAAACTCCATTCCCTCCAATTTCTGCTTGTTCAAAGACCTTATATCTTAGATCTAATATTTTAATGAAACTCCCTTTTTCTATAAGATGACGTCTTAATTGTTTGAAGTGATAGCTCGTGAAAAATAAATTTGGAATAATAAACGAAAGTTGACCCTTTGGTGACAATAGGCATGAACATTTTTCTATGAATAATCCGAATAAATTCATTTTATATTGGGAAGAATATGGCAAGAAATGTTTATAATATTCAATAAATTCCTTTTCTTCAGATTTCGTATTTTTTCCAAGTAATAAACTTCTATATGGCGGATTCCCGATTACGACATCAAATCCGCCTTCTTCTTTGATGAGCTTCGGGAATTCATCTTCCCAATTAAATGGCTTTTTTTTATACCAGTCGTCGCCGAAATATTTCTTGAGCTCCAGAGTATTTCCGGATATTAAGGAATTCCCACATTTAATATTTTTATCCAACATCGGCAGGATCGCCCGGCCAGGAACGATTCCATACTCTCCTTCGAGCATTTTGAGCATCAAGGACAGTTTTGTCACTTCGACGGCTTGTTCATCGATGTCAACTCCGAAGATGTGCTCTCGCAGAATATCGCTTTTTTCGAGGATCGTTAACCTAGCTTCTCCCTCTTCTCCTAGATCGAGTTTTTTCTGCTTTCCTTCTGTTTTAAATTTCTTTTTCTTTTCCACGGCGTAATAATTCAGTAACTCCTCATAGGCCCTTATGAGAAAGCTCCCGGATCCGCAAGCGGGATCGAGAATTCGCAATATTATTCTTCTTTTAGATGAAGATTCATCGAGCATCTTGCCGACCGTTTTCTTAACAATATAATCCACGATATATTCCGGCGTATAATAAACACCCCCGGCTTTCCGAACTTCTGGCTTAATCTCATATTTGACTTGTTGGTCGGTCAATCGGATCGTATATCCGAGATATTGTTCATAGATATTGCCGAGGACTTCGAGCGGGATAACATCGAATTGGTAAGGATTATACGATTCCAGGACAATATGCTTCATGATCTTGAAATCAATGGCCAGGCCGGATTCCCATTCCTGCGGACGGAACAAATCGCTATCGAAGATGATATTATAATGTTTGAATTCTTCACCTAGGAAGACCATGGTGCCAACGCCGACGGCATCGGTTCGTTCTTCAAAAAGCTCTTTTAAATGACGACGATGAATGAAGCCGCGATCTTCGCAGGATCGCATAAAAATGATGCGATCCAGGATTTTTTGAGTGATTTCTTTGAGATATTCGGCGTCTTTTATTCGATCTTGAGAATGGAAAAGAGCTGAGTTGTTTTTAAAAATATCTTTGGCCAAGATTTCCCGCCATTCTTTGAGATCTTCGAGAATGGCTTTGTCGACCGAAATCCGTTCTTTGGGCTTGACGAGAAGAAGTTGCTCGAGCTTACCGGCAAAGGCGGATTCTCTGGATAGAAGCCAAAGCGTGTCGAACTCTTTGAGATATTCTCGCCAAGAAAGATCGATTTTCAGGCTTTTGAGAGGATTTCGAGCATCGGGTTTGATGGTGACGTCGAAGAGCCGTATCCCCTCAAAATCCGTCAACAAAACAAGAGGGACACCTTTTCGGTTGTACCCATAGCGAATGGCTTGATCGAAGTGCCTTGAAAGATCGCTTTTTGGAGGCTTGGCCTCGACGTAGATTTTAATTTTTCCGTCGATCTTTAGGCCGTAATCGACTCGCCCGCGGGATGTTTTTTCTTCGGGACTGACTTCGTCCCGATTATTGACATCCCACCCAAGGACGTCTTTGAGGAGAGGCTGGATAAAAGCCGTTTTGGCCGCTTCTTCGTTATATTCCTTGATGTTGCCGGCGTTGAGCTCACGCTCGAATTTGTCGAGAAGTTTAGCGAGATTTTCCTTGGCTTGTTGATATCCCATCATTACGATTATATAACATACGCATAATTTTGGTGACAGTCAACGGATTAGCGAAATTCATCCGATTGGATTTTAGGGATTAGGTTGTCTGTCACGTAAATCGACTCGAAGAGTTGTCCCGAGTCTTTTGAGGGATCTCATTCATACTTCCCGAGGTTGAATGAGATCCTTCACTTCGTTCAGGACGACCCAAAGGGTCGGATCCTTCGCTTCGCTCAGGATGACGAGAATGACCGAATGGCTGCCCCAAAAGAGGCCAAGCCATTACGCTGGAAGCAGTTATGCCGATAAAATGTCGTGCGTCCGGAGCAGCTTGGACTTGACCTGCAGGCCGTATGGGCAAGCGCTCTGGCAGGGCGCCGCGCACCCCGCGCAGTTCAGCGGCTTGCGCTCCGACTCGAGCTCCGCGTAATAGTCAACGGCCTGTCGTTCCATTCCGTAATGTTCGTAGTACAGGCCATAGCGGAGCACGTCGTTGATGGCCACGTTGTCCGGGCAGGCCGAAAGACATTTCCGGCAGCTCACCCGGCAATAGACGTCGCCCACTTCTTCCCGATACAGGGCAAGCGTCTGGAGCGCCGCGCGGTCCAGAGGGAGTCCCGACGCAGCCACATATTCCTCGACGTGGGAATAGCTGCTCATCGTCGGAATGCAGGTGTCGAAATCCGGATTGCTCAGGACCCAGCGGATGGCGGCCTGGGAATAGCTCGTCTGCTGGTTGACCATGGACTTTAGGTTGCCCTGCATGCCGCCGGCGAAGATCTTCATGGCCACGGTTCCGATGCCTTTCTGCCGGACGGCCTTGACCAGCGGCTCGATCTCCTTGCCTTCCATATGGTTGTACATGACCAGGACGACCTGGGCGAAATCCGCGTCGATCGCCTGTTTCAGCGTCTGCTTGGCGTTGTGCGTCGAAAATCCCGTGAAGCGGACTTTGCCGTCCTTCTTAAGCTGGGCGTAGGCGGACATGAGCTCCTGGTTGTTGAGGGCGAGCGACAGGTCGTCGACGTTGTGGATCATGGCCACGTCTATGTGGTCGGTCTGGAGGCGCTTGAGGCTGGCTTCGACCCTCTGGATGAAGGCGTCCTTCTCGATCTTCTGGCGGAAGTTCTGGCCGTGCTTGGTGGTGATGATGACCTTGTCGCGGACCTCTTTCAGTCCCTGCCCGACGTAGGTCTCGCCCTTCATCCGCAGATAGCTCTCGGCCGTGTCGAAATAGGTGACGCCGCACTCATAGGCGTAGCGGAGCACGTTGGGCTCGAACAGGGAGATCGCGCCGAAGCTGACGTCAGGGACCTTGAGGCCGGTCTTGCCGAGGTCTTTATATGTCTTGACCTTCGGCGCCGCGGCTGCCTGGAGGCCTGAAGCGAGGCGGGGCGAATCCGCTCCGAGATGTTTCGAAACGCCGAGACCGAACAGGCCCGACGTCATGGCCGTGACGAAATTCCGTCGATTCATGCGTGACATAAGTTCTCCCTTCTTTATTTTCTTTCGATCTCGATGGGGTCCAAGAGATTCAACGTGGAGGCCAAGGACGACATGTCCAGGGCGATGAACTGGATGACGTACGTCTCACCGCCCCGCGGCGCGGGAGACAGGATCCTCGCACCTTTGGCCAGCTCGCTCTGCGGGGGCATTTCGTTCGCTGCGGCATAAAATACGACGCCGGCAGTGAAGCCGACGCGGCGCGGCGTCGTGCTTGTCAGGGTCAGCGTTTCGCCGCTTTTCAAGCCCGCTTTCTCGATATCGGCCTTCGTCCAATTGGTCGTGATGGTCAGTCCGTTGGGCGTCGTATTGAAATCGAGTACATTTCCCTTCAACTGCCCCGGCGCGGCCGACACGGCCCCGGCGTTGATATCGGTCTTGGCGAAGAAGTCCGCGGCGAGCGTCTGATTGAACTTGACCTCGGCGATCTCGGTCAACGTTCCGCGCGTCCCGACTTGGGAGCTGAACCAGGAGAGGGGGATTTTCACGCCCTCCACCTCCTCGAACGGGGCGAAGTCGTAATTGACTTCGTATTTATCGCCTTCAGGGGTCGCGCCCTGGAACACCAGGCGCTTGAGATGGAAATCCTCGACCCGGACGAAAAGATCGACCTTGAGCGGATCGGCTTTTGTCGTCAGGTGATAGAGCTTTTCCGGACCGAAGCTCTTCAGGCCTTGGAAGACGAGCTCCTTCTCGAATTTCTGGAGGGTGAAGAGGCCGGCGTAAAGCTTGGCCAGGACCTGGTTCGCGGCCTTGCGGATGCCCGTCAGATCGCTCAGGACGTTCAAGGCATTCCTCTGGACCTTATCGCCTTTGACCAGGACGACCTCGGTGACGACGGGATCTTTGCCCGTCAACATCTTCAGCTCTCCGCTCGGCGAAACGAAATACCTCGTCGTTCCCGACTTGAACGAGAAATTCTTGATCTCGAGCAGCTTGTCCTTTCCGCCGGCGGCCTGGATGTTCTTCTCGAGAACATCATTCAGGGTCAACGGGGACTGGGCGAAGGCCGATCCGGACAGGATGGAGAGGACGAGGAGGCCGATTTGAGAACGGCGGAGGCGTCGTTTTTTCATGAAGATCTCCTTTCTATCATTTTCGAAGCCGTATTATAGCCGAGAACCGACCGCCCGCCAAACGCGATCCGGCCTCACCGGCCCATGCCTTGCCTCCGCCTTCCTAAGCATCCGGGCTGCTTATCGGTAGGCCGGCCGTCGCGGGCAATCCGGTAGGGTCATCGATTCCAGCGGTCCGGGGCCTTCCGTGATCGCGCATTCCTCCGGCCGGCAGCACGTCTCGCAGGTCCGTTTAAAGCCCCGATAGCTCCGGAGTTCGACCTCCGGCGCGAGGAAGCCGGATTTCACGGGCTCTTCTTTCATGAGGTCGGTGCTGAGATATTTCTTGTTGTCGTCGGAAAAGACCGTGACCACGACCGCTTCCTTGCCGATTTCGTTCTGGACCATCAGGGCTCCCAGGAAGTTCGCGCCCGAAGAGATGCCCACGGCGATCCCGAGCTCGGAGGCCAATTTCCGGGCCATGATGATCGAATCCCCGTCGTCCACGGCGACGACCTTGTCCAGCCGGTCCAGCTTGACGATGGGAGGGATGAACTCGTCGGAGATGCCCTGGATGCGGTGCTTTCCGACCTTGTATCCGGTGGACATGGTCGGCGAGTTGGACGGTTCCAGAGGATAGAGCTTGATCCGGGGATTCTTCTCGCGCAGGAAGCGACCGGTCCCCATGATGGTCCCGCCCGTTCCCACGCCGGCGACGAAAGCGTCGGGCCGCAGGCCGTGGAAATTGAGCTGCCACCAGATCTCCGGTCCCGTCGTCAGAGAATGGGCTTCGATGTTGTCTTCGTTGGCGAACTGGCGGGGGAGGAAGGCTCCCGGGGTCTTGGCCGCCATGTCCTCCGAAAGGCGGATACTCCCGAGGAAACCACCTTCTTCGGGGCTGACGAGATTGATCGAGGCGCCCAAGCTCCGGATGAGATTGATTCGCTCGGCGCTCATCCAGTTGGGCATGAAGATGGAAACGGGATGCCCCAGCGCTCTGCCGATGGCCGAGAAGGCGATCCCCGTGTTCCCGCTCGTCGCTTCGATGATCAGTCCGCCCGGTTCGAGCGTGCCCCGTTCATAGCCCCGTTTGAGGATATGGAAGGCCATCCGGTCCTTGATGGACCCGGTCATGTTCAGATTTTCGGCCTTGGCATAAAGGAGCCGCCGTTCGCCGCGAAACGTGAATTCGATTGCCAAAAGGGGAGTGTTCCCGATCAAAGAGGACAGATCTTTGATCCGATCCAACTGGCCTTTCGTGAGTTCAAGCATGAATGGCCTCCAGGATTTCGAACGAGATCATCAAGAGCCTATTATTTTTATGGCGGATCCAAAGTCAAGCCGGAAAAGCTCCCGGAGAAGAAAATTGACCATGATCCGGTCTTCTCTTAAAATGGAATCGCTGTTTCCATGAAATATCATCTGGGTCTCGGCAACAACCTCGGAGATCGAATCGAAAATCTGGCCAGGGCGCGGGCCCGGCTCGTCAAACGGGGGATCGCGATCCGGGCTTTATCAGCCCTTTATGAGACCGAGCCCGTCGGTTTTTCCGCTCAGCCCTGGTTCATCAATCAGGCCGTCGAAGTCGAAACCGAACTTTCGCCCCGGGAACTCCTGATGCTCGTCAAAGAGATCGAGAAGGACATGGGCCGCGAAGCGACCGTCCCCGACGGCCCGCGGGTCATCGATATCGATATCCTGCTCGCGGAGGACACGGTCATCGTAACCGGGGAGTTGACCGTCCCGCATCCGCGGCTTGCCGAGAGGAATTTCGTCCTCGTGCCGCTAGCCGAGATCGCCCCGAAGACGGTCCATCCCGGCCTGAAAAGAACGATCAGGGAGCTGTGTTCTCGCTCGAAAGATAGGGCTAAAATTAAGCTTTACGCACCGGCTCGGCGCGGCGACAGTTGACCCAAGACAGGGACACGTACCGAATTCCGGAGAATTCGGAACATGTCCCTCTTCTCTTTAAAACGCATTCTCGATATGCCGGATTATCAGACGGCCGTCGTCATGGATCGATACGGAGACGACGTCGAACCGGCAGGGGATATCGCCAAGTCGGTTCTTGACGAGATAGCCCTGGGCGATCTTCCGGAGTTGGTCCTGCTTGGCGAACGTCACGGATTCCTCGGGAACGCCGAAGCCGGCTCCAGACCGTGTCTTGACCTCGACGAAGACGAGCGTCTTTCGGTCATAGGCGATGATGTCGATCTCGCCGCGCAACAAACGGAAGCCGCGCTCGACGATTTTAAATCTCTTTTTTTTGAGGAAGCGGACGGCCGCCTCTTCGCCCTCGCGTCCGAGCCGGATCCGGTTTACCGGAGGACCTTCCATCGCACGCCGTCTTTGGTGTCTTCGAGGACGAGGCCGGCGTCGTCGAGCTCCCGGCGGAGCTGGTCGGCCAATTTGAAGTTCCGATCCTTTCGGGCCAGTTCCCGGGCCTGGATCTTCCGCATCAGCTCGTCCGGGATCGTCGTCTCCCGTTGAGGCAGGAGGACTGCCAAGACCAGATCCAAGGAGTGGACGAAAGCCGCCGTTTCTCTAGCGTCATCCGCGCGGAGCTTTTCCTCTCTAATCAGGACGTTGACCCTCTTGATCATCTCAAAGAGGGCCGTAAGGGCCAGGGAGATATTGAGATCGTCGCCCATACCTTCGACGAATTTGGTCCGGGCTTCGGTCAGGATATTTCGGACCTCGGGAACTTCGCCGGCTTGGAAAGGGCGGCTGTCTAGCTCATAAAGAAAATCCCTGATCCGCCGCAGCGCGGCCTGGGCCTGCTCCAGGGCTTCGAAGGTAAAGTTCAGGACCTTGCGGTAGTGCGTGGACAGCAGGAGATAGCGGAGGGCCATGGGATCGACCTGCCTGTTTTTGACCAGATCCCGCAAGGTGAAAAAATTTCCCTTCGATTTGGCCATCTTCTCGCCGTCGACGATGAGATGATGGCAATGAAGCCAGGTGTTCACGAACGGCCGGCCCCAGTAAGCCTCGGATTGGGCGATCTCGTTCTCATGGTGGGGAAAGATGTTGTCGACGCCGCCGCAATGAATGTCGAACGTCGGGCCGAGATACTTAGCGCTCATCGCCGAACATTCGATGTGCCACCCCGGCCGGCCCGGTCCGATCTCCGAGTCCCAGAACGGCTCGCCTTCCTTCGGCGCCTTCCACAGGGCGAAATCCCGGGCGCTCTCTTTTTCGTATTCGTCCGATTCGACGCGCTCGGTCGTCCGGAGCTCGGCGAGGTCGATCTTTGACAGCTTCCCGTAGCCGGGGGAGCGGGCAATGCTGAAATAGACCGCCCCGTCCTTACGATAAGCGAAGCCCTTGTCGAGGAGCCCCTGGATGATCCGGACCATGTCCGGGATGTGCTCCGTGGCCCGCGGATAATGGTCCGCCGGCTCGATCCGGAGAACCTTGAGGTCGTCGAAGAAGGCCCCGATATATTCGGCGGTGTAATCCGCCAGGGGGACGCCTTTGGTCTTCGCTCCGCGGATCGTCTTGTCGTCGACGTCGGTGATATTCATCACGTGGGTCACTTGAAAGTCTTGGAACCGCAGAAATCGCTTCAACACGTCCTCGAAGACATACGCCCGGAAATTGCCGATGTGGGCGTGATCGTAGACGGTCGGACCGCACGTATAGAGTTTGACCTTCCCGGGTTCGATGGGCGTGAAGGGCTCTTTTTGGCCGCTCAACGTGTTGAAGAATTGGATCATGCCGGATTATTATAGCGGGCTCGGGCGGAGAAATAAAGGCTTAGACGTAATCCCTCTCCAAATTGACAGGGATTCCGGACGAGGGTATGATGATCGTCTGCGGATGCAGAGCTAAGCGTATGAGAAGCGATATGAAAAAAAATGTCGCGTTCCTGAGCATGACCTTGATCTTTCTCGTTCTGACGAATCTTCTGTTTTCAGGGAAACAACAGACGGCCGAGAAGTCCGGACCCGGCGCCGCCTCGATTCCCGTCGCCGTCCGCGTTTTCGCCGGCAAACAATTCGTGGCCAGCCTCAGGCTTCAGGATTTTGAGGTTTTGGAAAACGGGATCCCCAGGCCGGTCGAAGCTCTTTATCTCGTCGATAAAAACGCCATCGAGAGGCGGGAAGCCGGTCAAGATCGCCAGCCCGATGTCACCCGAAAATTCTATCTTTTATTCCAGTTGTTCGAATACCATCCCAAGCTGGCCGAGGCGATCCGCTATCTTTTCGACCAGGAACTCCTGCCCGGCGATTCTCTGGAGATCCAAACCCCGATGAGAAATTACAAACTCTCGGCCGCGGCCTTCGCCAACAAACCCAAAAATGTCCTGGCCGAGGAGATGACGAACATCGTCAAGAAGGATATCGTCCAGGGAGGCCTGGCTTACAATAGCCTTTTGAACGAGTTGAAAAGACATGTCCGGGCCATAGGGGGATCGAATCCTATGGGTGGGCTTGAGACCGACACGGAGACAGAGGAAATCGGCTTGGAAATGCTGTTGCCCCGCTACAAGGAGATCCTGGCCAAGATGGAAGCTTTGCGCCGGATCGATATCGACAAATTCATTCTGTTCGCCCAGGCCCTCAAAAATCAGAGCGGACAGAAGTTCGTCTTCTTTATCTATCAGCGGGAATACCGGCCGGAGATCAGTCCGGCGGTCATCGACAAGATCATGAGTCTCTATCAAGACTCGCCGCATGTCCTCGGCGGAATCCAGGAGCTCTTCATGTTTTATTCCAGGAACATCTCCCAGAACACCCAAAGAATGAGAGAAAGCTTCGCCGATTCTTCAGCGCATTTCAGCCTCATTTTCATGAATAAAGCGCCCGAACAGCTTGCCAGGATCGTCATGCGCGAACAGTCGGAAGATATCTTCAAGGCATTTTCTGCGGTCGCCCAGGCGACGGGCGGGATTGTCGATACGTCTCAGAACCTCGCCGCCGGAATCAAGAGCGCGCTCGAAACCTCGAACAAATATTACCTGCTCTATTTCACGCCTTTCTCCGAGATCAAAGACGGCTCGTTCCGGAGCATAAAAATAAGGATTAAAGACAGAGATTATACTATCGTTAATAGGCAGGGATATATTTATTGAGGTACACATACGGTAAGTGTGCCTAATATTTTTTATCCAATTTTTTGAATTAATTCCAAATAATTGAATTTCCTGTTTCAAAAAATAGGCAAGATACTATTTTAATTTATTGATTTTAATGCAATTAAATATGCCGCCGAAGACAATTTCAATTGGCATATAAATTGCTCTAATTAAAGAAAGATGAAGATAGGTAAAAAAATTATTGAACCCAAACCCCGGACTTACGTCCGGGGATTTGCGGCGGTACTTTAAAACAGGGGGGTGAGAATCACAAATAAATTTGTTTGTTAGGAATGGTCGGAGTGATTCATCGCTCCGGGGAAAAAAGCAAACATTTTTTTCATCCGAAAATGGAGGGAAAGTGAAAAAAAGCTTAATCGTTCTTGCCGTGCTGCTGCTGACGGTTTCTTTTGCCGCGGCACAGGTAAGAACAGGAACTCTCTACGGAAAAGTCACAGACACGGAAAAGACTCCTCTTCCGGGCGTTACCGTCACGATCCTCTCGAACATCCTCGCTCCTCTGAAAACGATCACGAGCGTGCAGGGAACGTTCAGATTCCCGTCCCTTTCTCCGGCCGACGACTACCAGATCACGGCTGAGCTGACGGGTTTTAAAAAGGCCCAAAAGACCGGAATCATCATGACCATCGGCGCGAGCGTCGAAATCGACTTGACGCTGGAGATGGGAACGATCGAAGAACAGGTGACTGTCATCGCCGTGACGCCGGTCATTGACAGCAAAAAGACGACGGTCGGGGCGACCGTCGGCAAGGAAGCCATGCAGTCGCTGCCCACGGCCCGCGACCCCTGGGTCATCATGCAGTTGGCTCCGGCCATCATGGTCGACCGTGAGAACGTAGGCGGCAACGAGTCCGGCCAGCAGTCGGGCTTCATCGGCAAGGGCGACACGTCCGGAGCCCGGATTTCGGGCAACCAGGGCGCGAACAACACCTGGTCGGTCGACGGCATTGACCTCACGGACCCGGCCGCCCTCGGCGGTTCCGCTGGGTACTATGACTTCGACATGTTCGAAGAGCTGCAAATCCAGACAGGCGGCGCGGCCGATGTAACCATTCAGACCGGCGGTATTGCCCTGAACATGGTCACCCGCCGCGGCGGCAACAGGACGAGCCTGGCCGGCCGCTTCTACCTGACCGACAATTACTTCCAGGCCACCAACCTGACGGACGACCTTAAGGCCAAGGGCGTCACAAACGTCAACAAGATCGAGAACATCAAGGACTTCGGCTTCAACGCCGGCGGTCCGATCATCAAGGACAAGGTGTGGTGGTGGGGCGCTTACGGCGTCCAGGACATCTTCGTCTACACCATCACGGGAAACATGGACAAGTCGCTGCTTAACAACTACAATTTCAAGATCAACGCCCAGCTCCTGGCCAACAACCGCTTCGAAGCCCTGCTTACCTCGGGCGCGAAGGAAAAGTACGGAAGGGACTCGAACCTTGAACAGCCCGAAGGCAACCACCAGACGGGCAAGTACCACTGGGGCAGCCCGATCGTCAAGCTGCAGGACGAGCACGTCATCGGCAACAACTTCTTCCTGTCCCTGAAATACTCCTTTAACGACGCCGGTTTCGGCTGGAGGCCGATGACGGACCCAAATACGGAGTACCCCATCGTCTACAGCGAATCCCAGGCGAAGTACGTCGCCTACAAGTCGGGCATGAATGCCAGCTGGGGCTCCTACGGCGTGTCCCGTCCGCGGAACAACGCCCAGGTCCAGGCCACCTACTTCAACGACTCGTTCCTGGGTATGTCCCACGAAATCAAGGTCGGCGCGGAGTATTCCCACAAGGTCCAGGCCACCGAGGCGAGCGGGACCGGCAACATCCAGGGTTTTAACATCAGGAAAGACTACACGACCCTCCAACTCGACGCCAACGCCGACGGCACGCGGACGACAGGCGAGATGGCCGGCTGGCAGAGGGTTTCGCTCTATCGCCGCACCGGCAGCGCTTCCACCGCCGATCAGTATGCCGCCTACATCCAGGACACGATCACCAAGGGCAACTTCACCCTCCAGCTCGGCTTGAGGTTCGACAAGCAGGTGACCGGCATGGGCGCCTATAAGAACGACGCGGTCCTGCCCGGCACCAAGGCCTGGGACGCCGTCTTTGCCTCGGAGGTCTCCGCCGTCCTGGACAATCAGTTGACCGATGTCAGTGTCAATGCCGTTAAGGGCATCGACCAGATCGTCAACGGCGATAACCGGCCCTACCAGTGGAACACCTTCTCCCCGCGCATCGGCCTAACCTGGGACATCTTCGGCAACGGCAAGACCGTGGCCAAGCTGTCCTACTCCTCGTACGGCGACATCATGGGCGTCGGCTGGTATGCGGCCACGCCTTACGGCACCGGCGGCACCATCAACTACTGGTGGAAGGACGCGAACGCCGACAATAAGATGACCTTCAGCGAGATGTACTGGGCCTATTCGAGCCGTCAGCCGGTCGGCACTCGGCAAGTCCCCTATCGCGTCTACGACGACGCGGGCAATTTCTCCGCTACGGCCATGGCCATGCTCAGCGGGGCAACTATCACCGACAGCGACGCCTACTATTACGGCAACGTCTCGGGCTACGACATTCTTAACCCGAACACTCCACCCGACTACAAGCGCGGCGTCACGACCTACTTCCAGGACAGGGACGCCCAATCCTCCAGCCGGACCCGCGAAATCCTGCTGACCCTCGAACGGGAACTCCTCCCCGACTTATCCGTCCAGCTCAACGCCTCCTACAGAATATTCGACAAGGACCAAATCGGAATGTACTACTACCCGGCGGAGCACTCGGCCGATTACCCCAACTACACCGGCCCTGAGGTCATCGACCCGCGGACGCCCCCGCCGGGCGGCTGGTTTGTCGAAGTCGGGAAGATCCCCGCCACCTACCAAATCGGCGGGACATGGGCGCTTGTCGGCGGCCACTGGGTCAACACGGGCGGCAAAACCTACTCCTCGGGCGACGCGGCCGGCCGGCCCTACTACCTGCCCGGACCGAACATGCCGACCACGTCCACGCGTTACAGGTTGATCCGGAAGGCCGACAACTACTACACCTACAAAGGCCTCGACCTCGTCCTGAACAAGAGACTTTCCCACAAGTGGTACATGAATGCCTCCATCACTCTGCAGGCCCAGAACAGCTACGGGGGCTCCGATTTCTTCAACGCCACCAACCGGTGGGCCTTTGAAGGCAAGCCCTACGGCGACTGGGGCGGCGGTGCCAGCGGCAAGGTCGCCGTCCTGATGTACACGACCTGGATGGTCAAGATAAGCGGCCTCTACCAGCTTCCCTGGGGCTTCAACATCTCCGGGACGTTCAACGCCCGCGAAGGCTGGAAGATCCCCAACTACTTCACCATCGACAACACCGACGCTCCCAATTACTCCGCGATATTTGACGGCCATGCCGTGGTTGTCTACAAGCAGAACGCCGTTAATGACTCCCTGCCGCTGTTCTATAACCTCACCCTCCGGCTCGAGAAGCTAATCAGCGTCGGAAGCGCCGGTCGCCTCTATCTCATGATTGACGCCTTCAACCTGCTCAACTCCAACATGCCCATCCGCTCGTATTCCAAGAGAGACGGCACCGACTACATACGCAACGTGGCCGGAGCCCCCGAACAGTCCAGCAGCTATACGTACCCCTTAAACGGCGTCCTAAACGAAATCCTCAACCCCAGGGTCTTGAGGATAGGCGCCCGGTTCGAGTTCTAAGCAGTACCAGCTGACGCACGAAAGCCCGTCCCGCCTCACGGCGGGGCGGGCTTTTTTTTCGGTTGGGGACACATATTTCCATTTCTATCGTCAATTTCGGACATAAACCGAAATTGCCGATAAAGGTGGGAAGTTGTTAATTTTCTTGTCGTTGCGAGCGACCAAAGGGAGCGTGGCAAATCCTAATCTTGTCATTGAGATGACAGACTATATGAGCAATTTCGGTTTTCCCCACCGAATTGACCGCACCGCCCAAATATGACATAATTTTCTTTAATTCTCTCCATTCTCGGAAACAAGACGCACTCATGAACAATAACGCCATCGGCATCCGGCGCGAGGATAAGAATCCGTGGGAGCGCCGGGTCCCGCTCATCCCGAGCCACATCCGCGAGCTGATGAAGGCCCACGGGCTGAAGATCTTCGTCCAGCCCTCGCCCATCCGGGTCTTTGCCGACGACGACTTCCGCCTGGTCGGGGCCAGGGTCCAAGAGAGCCTTTCGCCCTGCGCGGTGATCCTGGCCGTCAAGGAAATTCCCCTCCATCTCTTGGAGGCCGGAAAGGCCTATCTCTTCTTTTCCCACACGATCAAGGGCCAGGCGGCCAACATGCCCATGCTCCAGAAGCTGGTCGACCTCGGCTGCTCGCTCATCGAGTACGAACGGATTGTCGACGAGAAAGGCCACCGGCTCGTGTTCTTCGGAAGACAAGCGGGGGCTGCGGGCATGGTCGATACCCTGTGGGCGCTGGGCCGCCGGCTCCAGATCGAAGGCATCGACAATCCCTTCGTTGAGCTCCGCCAGACGCTTCATTATCAAAGCCTCGTCGAAGCCAAGGAAGAGATCGCCTTCATCGGTGAAGAGATCAGACATACGGGCTTGCCCGCGGAGATGGTCCCCTTCATCTGCGGGTTCACCGGCTACGGCCATGTTTCCCAGGGCGCCCAGGAAATCTTCGACCTGCTGCCGAGCGATGAGATCGAAGCGGAGGAGTTCGCCTCGTTCATGTCCCGCGGCCAATTCTCGCCCCACCGCGCGTATAAGATCGTCTTCCGGGAGGAACACATGGTCCGGCCCCGGCGCAAAGAGGAGAGCTTCGACCTTCAGGATTATTATCAAAATCCGGAAAGATACGAGCCGGTTTTGGAGGAGATTCTGCCCCATCTCACCATCCTGGTGAACGGCATCTATTGGGCTCCGAAATATCCGCGCTTCATCACCAAAAAATTCATCCGCGATCTTTACGCTAAAGAGGCCCGGCCGCGCCTCCGCGTCATCAGCGACATCTCCTGCGATATCCAGGGCGGCGTTGAATTCACGCTCCGATCCACGGATCCCAAGGATCCGGTCTTCGTTTATGATCCGGTCAAGGACGAGGCGCTCGCGGGGTTTGAAGGACGCGGACCCGTCGTCATGGCCGTGGACAATCTCCCGGCCGAGATCCCGCTCGAATCCTCGGTCTTTTTCAGCCAATGCCTGAAACCCTTCATTCCGGCCATCGCCTATGCCGATTACGGCGGAACGCTCGACGGATGCTGGTTGCCCGATCCGATCAAAAAAGCGATGATCCTGTTCCGGGGCGAGTTCGCGCCCGATTACCAATATATGAAAGCCTTTTTGAAATCATCATAAGGCGGAGAGGACGGCCATCAAAAAGATCCTGGTTTTAGGCGCGGGTTTCGTGGCGGGACCTCTCGTCCGTTATTTCCTCGACCGCCCGGCCGCCGCCGTCACGGTCGCGGACATGGAGATGGCCAAGGCCAAAGCCCTGGTCGGCGTTCACGCCCGAGGACGGGCGCTCGCCCTCGATCTCAAGGACGAGGACGGATTGAAAAAGGAGATCTCGCAAGCCGATATCGTCGTCAGTCTCGTGCCCTATACGTTCCATCCGACGGTGGCCGGGCTTTGCATCGGCCTGAAAAAAAATATGGTCACGACCTCGTATGCCGGTGAAGCCATGACCGCGCTCGACGGCGACGCCCGCCGGGCCGGCGTCGTCGTCCTCAATGAGGTCGGACTGGATCCGGGCATCGACCATATGGAAGCTATGCGGATCATCCGCGGTGTCAAGGACCGGGGCGGAACGATCCTCGGCTTCACCTCCACCTGCGGAGGCCTCCCGGCTCCCGAAGCCAATACCAATCCGTTCGGGTATAAGTTTTCCTGGAGCCCCCGGGGAGTGTTATTGGCCGGGAAGAACGCCGCCCGCTATCTCAAGGACGGCCGGGAGGTCCGCGTTCCCGCCGAGGACCTGTTCGACCATTTTGAGATGCGGTCGATCCATGGATTGGGTGATTTCGAGGGCTACCCGAACCGTGACTCCTTGCCCTATATAGAATTGTACGGGATCCCCGAAACACGGACCATGTTCCGAGGAACCTTGCGTTACCCCGGATGGTGTGAAACTTTAAAGAAGATCGCCGACCTCGGCCTGCTGGATCAGACCGAGACGGACATGCGGGGCGTGTCGCACCGGGAGTTCGTCGCCCGCCTCATCGGAAGTTCCGGCGCCCGGGGCTTGAAGGCCGCTTTGGCCGAAAGGCTGCGCCTGAAGCCGGGATCCAAGGTCATCGACCGCCTGGAATGGCTCGGTCTTTTGAGCGAAGAGCGCCTTCCCTTCGACCGCGGCTCGGCCCTGGACGTCCTCGAAGCGCTCATGCTGAACAAGCTCCAGTACGGCCCGGGGGAGAGGGACATGATCGTTCTCCAACATGAATTCATCGCCGCGGACGCCGAAGGCCGCCGGGAGAGGATCGTCTCAACGCTGATCGATTACGGGGTCCCCGGCGGCGACTCGTCCATGGCCCGGACGGTCGGCCTCCCGGCCGCCGTCGGGACGCGCCTCATACTCGAAGGCAGGATCCGAAAGACGGGTGTCTGTCTTCCCGTCCATCCGGAGATCTATGAGCCGATCTTGGAGGATCTCGAAGCGCACGGCATCGTTTTCAACGAGGAGCGGGCCGCCGAGGCCTGAGATCGAGGAGAGGACGATGAGAAGGAAGGCCGCCGTCGCGGGCCAGTTCTATCCCGGCCGGCCGGATGAGCTCCGCCGCATGCTCGGGAGCATGGTCGACCCCGCCGCGCCGAAGGACAAGGCTGTGGCCGTCGTTTCGCCGCACGCCGGATTCGTCTATTCGGGGCCCGTGGCCGGAGCGGTTTTTTCCTCGGTCGAGCTTCCCGACACGTTCGTCATCCTGGCCCCGAGCCACCGGCCCATCCGGTCCCTGTTCGCTCTCATGGAGGAAGGAGAATGGGAGACCCCCCTCGGAACGATCGGGATCGCCTCCGATCTGGCCGGTTCGATCCTGGGCTCCACGCCATCGGCCAAAGCGGATCCGGCCGCTCACGCCGCCGAGCATTCGCTCGAGGTCCAGCTGCCGTTCATCCAATTCTTCAGGCCCGAATTCAAGATCGTCCCGATCAACATCTCGTATCTCGCTTCCTTCGCCGACCTGGAATGTCTCGGAACGGCCGTGGCGGCGGCGATCCGCGCTCAAAAAAAGGACGTCCTGATCGTCGCCAGCACGGACATGAGCCATTACGTCAGCCGGGACGAGGCCGAACGGAAGGACTCCCTGGCGATCCAAAAGATCCTCGACCTCGATCCGCGCGGTCTTTTCGATATCGTCGGAGCGGAGGAGATCAGCATGTGCGGTTTCCAGCCGGTCACGGCCGCTTTGGTCGCGGCTAAAAAGCTCGGGGCGCGCAAGGCGGAGCTGGTCAAATACGCCACGTCCGGCGACGTCACGGGAGACGACCGCCAAGTCGTCGGCTATGCCGGCCTCCGCATCCTATAAATTGACACCACCTCAAGTCCGGCTATAATATGCTACGGAATCACGATGAAAAACATGGGGCTCCGCGAAAAGGACCGGATCGTCCTGAAGATGATCGTCGAGCACTACCTCAAGATCGGCCGACCCGTCAGCTCGGGCTTCATCCATCAGAAAAGGACCCTGCCCGATTCGCCCGCCACCATCCGCAACATCATGTCCAAGCTCGAGGAGCTGGGCTTCCTCTCCCAACCGCACGCCTCGTCCGGCCGGGTTCCGACGGACCGGGGACTGCGGTTCTATGTCGACAATCTGCTCGAAGAGGTGCCCCTCTCGCTGGACCAGATGAGCCTGCTGACGAACGACCTTTCGATCAAAAAGGGGGACCTCAACTCGGTCCTGCAGCAGACCTCGCGGCTCTTGGCCGATCAGTCGGACAGTCTGGGATTCGTCCTCTCTCCGCGGATCTCCAAGATCCACTTTCACCACGTCCGGTTCATCAAGATCGCCGAGAACAAGGTCATGATCATCCTGGTGACGGCCTTCAACCTCGTCCTGACCGAGATCGTCTCCACCGATCCCCCCCTCAGCCAGTCCGAGCTCGACCGCTCCGCCCAGTACATCAACCAGAATTTCAACGGAAAGACCCTGGTTGCCGTCCGCGACTATCTCGTCGGCGAGCTGCCCAAATTCAGGTTCAAGTTCGAACAGGCCTTCAACAAGCTGATGGCGCTCCTCAAGGATTCGATCGTCCAGGAGGAACAGGAGGCCACGATCATCCTCCAGGGCGCGGCCAAGCTGATCGACAAGTTCGGCGCTTTCGATCTGGACCGGATGAAACGACTTTTTCAGAATTTCGAGGAAAAGGCCAAGCTGGCCAAGCTGATCTCGGATTTCATTTCGCTCGACAGGGTCAAAGTGCTCATCGGCGACGAATCCAACCTGCCCGTCATCTCCGAATGCGCGCTCATTCTGTCTCATTACGGAGACCAGACCCAGGTGTTGGGGTCGCTCGGCATCATCGGGCCCAAGCGTCTCCCCTATAAGAAGATCATCCCGCTCGTCGACAGCATCGCCAAGAGATTGAGCCGGACGATCAGTCAAAATCAATAGCAAAGGTCATGACAGCCATGGATTTCGAAGACAAAAACGATCCCAGCGAGACCAAGGAAAAGTCCGACCTGCCCGGGTCCGAAGAAACGCAGGAGGCTTCGACACGGGAAGGGGAGGGAACCGACCGGACGGCGGAGAGCCCCGAGGGCGGCGTTCGGCCGGCCGACAAAGACCATAAAAAACACGAAAAGGGCGATCCCGAGGACGCCCGGGCCATGAAAGGCAAGCTCAAAAAAAAAGAGCACGAGATCAAGCACCTCCGGAAAGAGAACGATGATCTCAAGAATGAGAACAGCAATCTCAAGGACAAGTACCTCCGCGCCGCGGCCGAGATGGACAACCAGCGGAAGCGGTTGGAGCGGGAGAAGAACGATTTTTACCAGTTCGCGCTGTCCGATCTTCTGAAGGAATTGCTGGCGGTCCTCGACAATTTCGAGCGGGCCTTGAAGAGCCAAGAGAACCAGACGGACGGGAAAAACTTCCATGAAGGCATCGAGCTCATCCGCAAGCAGCTCTTCGATCTACTCTTGAAACGGGGGCTGACGCCGCTCGACGCGCAAAACAAGAAGTTCGATCCGGCCGTCCATCAAGCGGTCCTGACTGAGGAGTCCGACGCGGTAAAAGAGCCCGAGGTCGGTGAGATCCTGCAGAAAGGCTACCTGCTCAACGAGCGCCTCTTGCGGCCGGCGCTGGTCAAGGTCATCGTTCCCAAAAAGAATTAGCATGGGACCCGTCATCGGCATCGATCTCGGCACGACCTATTCCTGTCTTGCCCATCTCTCCGGAGATCAGCCCCGGGTCATCCCCAACCTCGAGGGATCGTCGACGACACCGTCCGTCATCGGGTTCACGTCCGCCGGGGAAACGGTCATCGGCGAGACCGCCCTGCGGCAGGCCCTGACCAACCCCGAGAAGACCCTGTTCTCCGTCAAGAGACTGATCGGCCGGAAATTCCTGTCCGAAGAGGTGCGGAAGGCTGCGGCCCGACTTCCTTATAAGCTGGCCGAAGCGCCCAACGGCGACGTTCTCATCGAGGTCGGCCGGGAACGGATCACGCCCCAGGAAGTCTCGGCCATGATCCTCGGTTATCTGAAGACCTGCGCCGAATCCTACTTCGGCGAGGACGTCCATGACGCGGTCATCACCGTTCCCGCCCATTTTGGGGACCATCAGAGGCAGGCGACCCGGGACGCCGCCGTCATCGCCGGGTTGAACGTCCTGCGCGTCATCAACGAGCCCACCGCCGCCGGCCTGGCCTTCGGCCTCGGCCAGAAAAAGAACGGCAAGGTCGCCGTGTTCGATCTGGGCGGCGGAACGTTCGACATCTCCCTGCTCGAGATCCACGACGGAATTTTCCATGTCCTGGCGACCAACGGCGATTCCTACCTGGGCGGCAACGACTTTGATCAAAGGGTCGTGGATTGGCTCCTGGACGAGTTCAAGAAGGACCACGCCGTGGACCTGTCCTCGGACAAATTCGCCCTGCAGAGGGTTCGCGAGGCCGCGGAGCGGGCCAAACGCGAGCTGTCCTTCACCAGCGAGACCGAGATCAACCTCCCTTTCATCCTGGCCCTGCCCCAGGAATCGATCCACTTCCGGAAGACCATCACCCGGGCGATCCTCGAAAGCCTGACCGTCGACCTCGTCCAAAAGCCTCTGCCTCTGATCGAGCGGACGCTCGAAGAGGTTCGACTCAAGCCGGAGGCGATCGACGACGTCATCCTGGTCGGGGGGCAGACGCGCATGCCGCTCATTCGTCGCCGCGTCTCCGAATTCTTCCACAAGAGGCCCAATGACAAAGTCCATCCGGACGAGAGCGTGGCCCTCGGCGCGGCCATCCAGTCCGGAATGCTCTCCGGGGAGCTGAACGACATCGTCCTGCTCCTCGACGTGACCTCGCTGGCCCTCGGTATCGAGACCGAGTTCGACGGCTATGAACGGATCATCGACAAGAACACCACGATCCCCGTTAGAAAAACCAGACCCTTCACCACGGTCGACACCAACCAGCGCCAGGTCCTCGTTCACGTCCTGCAGGGGGACGCGCCGCGGGCCTCGGAAAACGTGTCTTTGGCCAAGTTCGAACTCGTCGGCATCCTGCCGGCTCCGGCCGGGGTGCCCCAGATCGACGTCACGTTCGAGATCGACGCGAACGGCCAGGTCAAGGTCGCGGCTCGGGATACGGCCACCGGGAAAGAGCAGATGATCGCCGTCCAGCCGTCGTCGGGGTTGAGCAAACAGCAGGTGAACACCCTGGTCAAGAAACAGAAAGAACAGAAAGACAAGAAAGCCAAAGACGCCGCCCATGAGAAAAAACGATTACTATAACGTGCTGGGCGTTTCCCAAAACGCCTCGCCCGACGAGATAAAGAAAGCCTATCGCCAGCTGGCCTTGAAACATCACCCGGACAGGAACCCGGGCGATCAGGGGGCCGAAGAACGCTTTAAAGAGGCGGCCGAAGCCTATAGCGTCCTCGGCGAGCCGCAGAAACGGTCCCTATACGATCAGTACGGCCATGAAGGGTTGAGGGGCGAAACCTTCTCCGGCTTCAATTCGACCGTCTTCGAGGATTTCGAGGACATCCTCGGGAATTTTTTCGGCTTCAACTTCAGCTTCGGGGACCTCTTCGGCGCCGGAACCCGCCAACGGCGCCACCAGCCTCAGCGCGGCGGGGACTTAGCCCTGGAGATGGGGATCACGCTCGAGGAAGCGGCGGCCGGCGTCGACAAGGAGATCTCGCTCAACCGGGAAGAGCATTGCCCCGTTTGCCAAGGGACGGGCATGAAACCGGGCAGCAAAAAAGGGACCTGCCTCGCCTGCGGCGGCCGCGGCCAGGTCCGCCATCAGCAGGGCTTCTTCACCATGGCCCGGACCTGCTCGCATTGCGGCGGCAGCGGCGAGATCATCACCACCGCGTGCGAGGAGTGCCGCGGCGCCGGCCACATCCGCAAGAAAAACGAGCTTCGCGTCCGCATCCCCGCCGGCGTCGAGGACGGCTCCCGGCTCAGGATCTCGAACGAAGGCGAAGCCGGCGAGCGGGGAGCGGGCCGGGGAGATCTGTACGTCGTCATCAAGGTCAAAAAACACGACTTTTTCGACCGTGAGGAGAATCATTTGGTCTGCGACATCTCGATCTCCTTCGTCCAAGCCGCGTTGGGGGTGACCGTGGAGATCCCGCTGTTCGAAGGCAGCGAGAAGCTGCGGATCCCGCCGGGGACGCAGTCCGGAGAGGTCATCCGCCTGAAAGGCCGGGGCCTCAAAGACCTTGAAAGCCGCCGCCTCGGCGACCTTTTCGTCAAGGTCCAGGTCAGGACGCCCGAGGACCTCTCCAAGGATCAGAAGAGCCTTTTGCGGCAGTTGGCCGAACTGCGAGGCGAGAGTCTGGAATGCATCGATCGGGAGACCGTGAAGAAACAAAAAGTCCGCGGGACTGAGAGCCGCCATTGACATCGAACCTGTTTTTCATCGAGAAGAAAAAGATCGACGGCCGCCGGATGGTCCTGGACGGCCCGGAGCACCATCATCTCTTCCGCGTGGTGCGGTCCAATCCCGGCGATATCGTCCGCCTTTTCGATGAGGACGGGGACCGCTACGAAGCCCGCGTCGAGACCGTCGGAGCGGGCCGGACCGAACTCGTTCTCTTGGAAAATCTGGGTCCGGCGGAACGCCGGTCCCGGATCCTCCTCGGTCAGGCCCTTCTCAAAGCGAAGGCCATGGACCTGGTCGTTCAAAAAGCGGCCGAGTTCGGCCTTTTCGCCGTCGTCCCGATCCTCGCCTCCCGATCGGTGGCCAGGATCGAAGAGGGCGGAGGGAAGAAGATCGAACGATGGACGAAGATTGCCCGCGAAGCCTCCAAGCAATCGAAGTGGGGCCTGGTGCCCAGGATCCATCCGGCTCTGGACCTGGCCGCGTTTTTAAAGAGCCGGGCCGGGGGCCTCACGTTCTTCCTCAGTGAGAACGATGGGCGTCCTCTGCGCGATGTCGTCCTGGCGCGGGCCGATCGGCCTCCTGCTGAGGCTGCGGCCTTGATCGGACCTGAAGGGGGCTGGACCGGCGAGGAAGAGGCCCTGATGATCGCGGCGGGTTATGAGGCCGTCAGCCTGGGACGGGCGATCCTGCGCGCGGAGACCGCCGCCCTCTCCGCGGCGGCCATCCTATCTCATTTCTGGATCTCCTGACATGTTCCTTCAAGGACAAAAGGTCGGAAAATACGAGATCATCCGCTCTCTCGGCAGCGGCGGTTTCGGCTCGGTCTTCCTGGCCAAGGACACCTGGCTGGACATCAAGGTCGCCATCAAGGTTCCCCACAAACAGTCTCAGGAGCTTTTCAAGCTGTTGAAGGAGCCGCGGCTTCAGGCCGCCCTCAACCATCCCAACATCGTCCGCATGATCGCCGCCGAGAAGGAAGACAAGACGTTCTTCATGGTGATGGAGTATGTCCGGGGCAAGACCCTGGAGAAGATCCTCCAGAAGGACAAGACCCTCGAAATCGGCCTGGCGATGGACTATACCAAGCAGCTCTGCGCCGGTGTGGACCATGCCCACAAGAACAAGATCATCCACCGCGATCTGCGGCCGTCGAACATCATCGTTTCGGAGGACGGCACGGTGAAGATCACCGACTTCGGAACATCGGCCTGGCTGCAAAACGTCCCCTACGCCTCAACCCGGATCGGTTCGCCGCCCTATATGGCGCCTGAGCAATTCCAGGGCAAAGCCACGTTCTCCTCGGATATCTATTCGATCGGCTGTATTCTGTACGAAATGATCATCGGACGGCCGCCGATCTTCGACCCCGACCCGTTCAAGATCCTGGAAAGGGCGCAGGAGGGGAAGATCACGCCGCCCCGGCTGAAGAACACCCAGGTCTCCCGGGAGCTCGACGAGATCATCATGAAATGCCTGGCCTCCAAGACCGAGGACCGCTACCAGCGGCCCTCCGAGATCATCCGGGCCCTGGGCGAGATCAAGGGCGAGAAACATCAGGGGTCCGAACTCGAGGATATCCTCGGCCGGATCCGGGCCCGGGAACGAACCGCGGCCGCTCCCTGTTGGAACTGCCGCCGGCACCTGCCTCTCCGAGCCAAGGTCTGTCCCTATTGCGGCGAATCGGTTTGACGAACGGCCTCCATTCTGGTTAAGATAGCCATTCTCCGAAGATGAATTGAAGGAGTCCTCAATGAGCCCATTCCGCGAAGACAGCCTCGTCTGGATGAACGGCCGTCTCGTCCCTTGGAAAGAGGCCACGATCCCCATCGCTTCGCACGTGGTCCACTACGGAAGCTCGATCTTCGAGGGATTCCGAGCGTACGCCAACGCCAAGGGCACGGCCCTCTTTCGTCTCGACGCCCATACCAAGCGCCTCTATAATTCATGCAAGATCTACCGGATGACCGTCCCCTATACCCAAGAAGAATTCAACCAGGCGATCATCAAAACCGTCGAGCTCAACAAGCTCAAAGAATGTTATGTCCGACCCATCGTTTACAGAGGCTACGGAGCCCTCGGCGTGGATCCGTTCCCGAACCCCGTCGATTGCGCCATTCTCGTCTGGGAATGGGGCCAATACCTGGGCGAGGAGGCCCTTGAACGCGGCGTGGACGTCAAGGTCTCGACCTGGATGAGAATGGCCCCGAATTCTTTCCCGGCCCTGGCCAAGACCGGGGCGAACTATATGAATTCCCAACTGATCAAGATGGAGGCCAAGCTCGACGGATACGCCGAGGGCATCGCCCTGAACACCCGGGGCCATATCAGCGAGGGCAGCGGCGAGAACATCTTTCTGGTGATGAACGGGACGATCTACACGCCGCCGTTGTCGTCCTCCATCCTTCCGGGAATCACCCGGGATTCCGTGATGACCCTGGCCCGGGAAGCCGGATTCAAGGTCATCGAAGAGACGCTCCCCCGGGAAATGCTGTACATCGCCGACGAAGTCTTTTTCACCGGTTCGGCCGCCGAGATCACGCCCATCCGGTCGATCGACAAGATCGTCGTCGGCAGCGGCAAGCGCGGACCGGTGACCCAACGGCTCCAAGCGGAGTTCTTTGGGATCATCAAGGCCGAAAAAGAAGATCGTTATCGCTGGCTGACGTACGTCAAGGTTTGAGGGGGCGGAGGAGCCCATGAACATCGACGACATTCTGAAGAGCGCGATCGCCATGGACGCGTCCGACGTCCATCTCAAGGCCGGCGGCCGGCCGTTGGTCCGGGTCAACGGCATCCTCATTCCTCTCGAACCCTTCCCGGAGCTTTCGCCGAAGGACACCGAAGCCCTGGCGGATCAGATCATGAACGACTCCCAGCAGAGACGATTCAAGCAGGATTTGGACCTGGATCTCGCCTACAACTTGTCCGGCTGCGGCCGGTTCCGCGGGAGCATTTTTCAGCAGAGAGGATCGGTCGCGATCGCCCTCCGGAGCATCCCCTTCGAAGTCAAGTCGATCCGGGAGCTGCGCCTGCCCGAGGTCATCGAGAAGATCGCCGGATTCGAACGCGGCCTGATCTTGGTGACGGGTTCCACGGGGAGCGGCAAGACGACGACCCTGGCCTCGATCATCGATCACATCAATGCCCACCGGAGGAAACATATCATCACCATCGAGGACCCGATCGAATTTCTCCACGAGGATAAGAAGAGCACGATCTGCCAGCGGGAGGTCGGCTGGGACGTCCAGGATTTCCCGCGCGGCCTCCGGAGCGCCCTCCGCGAAGACCCCGACATCATTCTCGTCGGCGAGATGCGCGATATGGACACCATCGAAACTGCCCTGACGGCGGCTGAGACGGGCCACCTCGTCATCAGCACGGTTCATACCCTCGACGCACCTGAGACCGTCAACCGGATCGTGTCGGTGTTCCCTCCGCACCAGCAGCGCCAGGTCCGGATCCAACTGGCCAGCATTCTGGCCGCCGTCATCTCGATGCGGCTCATTCAACGCCTGGACGGCAAGGGCCGGGTGCCGGCGGTCGAGGTGATGATCACGACTCCCTATATCCGGGACTGCATCCTGGACCGGGACAAAACCGCCCTTATCCGGGACACCATCGCCTCGGGCGTATCTCAATACGGCATGCAGACGTTCGACCAGTCGCTCTACCATCTTTTTAAGGAAGGCTACATTTCCTTCGAGGAGGGGCTTCTCCATTCGACCAGTCCGGATAATTTCCGCCTCCGCGTCCAGGGCATCCAATCGACCTCGGACATCGCCTTGGAAGAGATGGAGCGGAAAATGAGCCGGACCGTCGGTCCCGAGGCGGAAAAGAAAAAAGGACGCCCGTGAACGCTCAAGACATCCGGCGGACCTTTCTCGATTATTTCGCCGGGAAAGGCCACAAGGTCCTGCCCAGTTCCTCCTTGCTCCCCAAGGACGATCCGACCATCCTGTTCACCAACGCCGGCATGAACCAGTTCAAAAACATCTTCCTCGGCCTCGAGACACGGAGCTACAAGCGGGCCGCCACGGTCCAGAAATGCATGCGGGTCAGCGGCAAGCACAACGACCTGGACCAGGTCGGCCGGACGCGCAAGCACCACACCTTCTTCGAAATGCTGGGCAATTTCTCGTTCGGCGACTATTTCAAAACGGAGGCCATCGTCTGCGCTTGGGAGCTCATGACCGAGGTCTTCGGGTTTCCCAAGGACCGGCTTTACGTGACGGTCTATGAAGAGGACGATGAGGCCTTCGGAGTCTGGAACCGGGAGGCCGGCGTGCCCGCGGACCGGATCTTCCGCCTGGGCAAAAAGGACAACTACTGGGCCATGGGCGACACGGGTCCCTGCGGCCCCTGCTCCGAGCTCCATTATGATCTCGATCCTTCCCTTGAACAGGGATCGCCCCGCGAGCTCATCGAGACAGGGAGCGACCACATGGTCGAGCTCTGGAACCTCGTCTTCATGCAATTCGATCAGACCGCGGCCGGGGTTTTGCGTCCTTTGCCGAAGCCTTCGATCGACACGGGCATGGGCTTGGAGCGCATGGCCGCCGTTCTCCAAGGGAAAACGAGCAGCTGGGAGACGGACCTCTTTTTCCCTCTGATCTCGAGGATCTCGGAGCTCGCCGGCCGGGAATATCCCGCGCGCGACGACGGCGATGTTTCCGTTCGAGTCATCGCCGACCATACGCGCGCGATCTCCTTCCTGATCGGCGACGGGATCATGCCGGCCAATGACGGGCGGGGATATGTCCTCCGCCGGCTCCTCCGCCGGGCCTTCCGCCACGGCAATCTGATCGGTATCGAAAAGCCGTTCGTCTACACGCTCGTCGGCGTCGTCAGCGACATCATGAAGGACGCTTACCCCGAGCTCCTCGCCTCCCAGGACTTCATCTCTAAAATCTGCCGGGCCGAGGAAGAGAGATTCGCCCAAACCCTCACCTCCGGCCTGCGCTATTTCCATCAATACGCGCAGGAAGCCAAGCAGCTGGGGTTGAAAACGTTGGGCGGAGAGGCGGCCTTCAAGCTCTACGACACGTTCGGATTCCCGTTCGACCTGTCCCAAGAACTGGCCCAGGAAGAGCAATTGAACGTGGACGAGGTCCGATTCAAGGAAGAGCTCGAAAAGCAGAAGGAACGGGCCCGGCAGTCCTGGAAAGGCGATGCCCAATCCAAGGAGCGGAAGGTCTATGAAACTCTCCGGAATATCCGGCCGCGCTTCGCCGGATACGACCGCGATCGGATTTCCGAGGCGAGAGTGGCCGCCTTGATCAAGGGCCGCGACCGCGTCTCCGAGATCCGCGAGGGGGAGGAAGGCGAGGCCATCCTCGACCTCACCCCGTTCTATGCCGAAGCCGGCGGACAGGTCGGAGACACGGGCCTGTTGAAGAACGCCCATTTCTCGGCGATCGTGGAAAACGCGTTCTATCCGGCGCCCGAGATCATCAGCCATAAAATCCGGGTCCTCTCCGGAAGCTTGAAGGAAGGCGATGTCGTCGAAGCGGCCATCGATGCCGGCCGGCGGAAGGCCGTCCGCGACAACCATACGGCGACCCATCTTCTCCACGCCGCGCTGCGCCAGGTCCTCGGCGAGCATGTCCGACAGTCCGGCTCGCTCGTCTCTCCCGTCCGCCTTCGCTTCGATTTTACCCATTTCCAGCCGGTTTCGGCCGGTGAGCTTCGTCGGATCGAAAATCTGGTGAATGAGAAAATCCGGGAGAATATCCCCGTCACTATAAAGGAGACCACCTTTGAGGAAGGGACGAGGGAAGGCGCGATGGCCATTTTCGAGGAGAAATACGGGGAGAAGGTCCGGCTGGTGGCCGTCGGCGAATTCAGCAAGGAGCTGTGCGGCGGAGCCCATGCCCCGAAGACCGGCGAGATCGGTCTATTCAAGATCGTCGCCGAAACGAGCGTCGCCGCTGGAATGCGCCGGATCGAGGCCCTGACCGGAGCGGAAGCCCTGACCTATGTCCAGGATTCCGAAGAGCTGCTCCACGAGGCCGGTCGGTCGCTGGGGACATCGCGGAAGGATCTCGTGGCGCAAATCGAGAAACTCCAGGAGAGCGTCAAGGATAGGGAACACGAGCTTAAACATCTGCGTCAGAAGATCCTGCAGGGAAAGTTCGACAAGCCCGGCGAGGATATCAAGACCGTCAAAGGCGTTTCCGTCCTTATTCAGAGGCTCGAAGGGCTGAATCCGGAAGAAGCGCGGGGACTCGCGGACACGTTAAAACAGAAGATCGGCTCCGGCGTGATCGTCCTCGGCTCGGTCCAGGGGGACAAGGCCCTTCTCGTCGTCGGCGTTACCAAAGACCTGACCTCGCGTCTGTCGGCGGCCGATCTCATCAAGCGCTTGGCGCCTCTCGTGGGCGGTGGGGGAGGAGGGCGCCCCGATTTTGCTCAGGCGGGGGGGACGAAACCCGGGGAACTCGATCGCGCCTTGCGGGAAAGCCTGGCCGTCATTGAAAATAGCCTCTAAAATCACCCCTAAAGGGGATTGATGGATTCAGAGGAAATGAACATCATAAGGGTGATCATGCGCGCTCAAAGTCATCGCTTTGGTTCGGCCCCGTTATTGGCCTTCCTCGTCTTGGTATCGGCCGCGATGGCCGAGCCTGCCGCGCCATTTCCGACCAGGTACGACACTATCATCCAGACGGTCGCGGCCCGATATCGCGTGGACACGGCCCTCGTCCATTCGATCATCGCCGCCGAGTCGAACTACAATCGCTATGCCGTGTCGGACAAAGGCGCTCAAGGCCTCATGCAGCTCATGCCCGAGACGGCCCGCGACTACGGTGTTCGGGATGTCTTCAACGCGGCCGACAATATCGAGGGCGGGGTGAAGTTTCTCAAATTCCTCCAGGACAAATATCCGAACAAGCCCGACCTGGTCTTAGCCGCGTATAATGCCGGTCCGTCGGCCGTTGAGAAACACGGCGGCGTCCCGCCCTATCCCGAAACGAAGACCTATATCGCGAGGGTCAATCGTTATCTCCGGCTGGTGCCGAAGACGAAAAAAACGGAGATCTTCGTCTTTCGGGACAAGGAGGGGAGGCTGGTGATCACGAACGACATCCGCCTCGTCCCGCCTTCCGGAGGCCAGAGGCCTTGACGTTCCGGACCGGACGATCTTTTTACAGATATCCTTTGATCAACAGGCTTTGAGGGACCATATCGAAGGTCGCCGGCAGGGTTCCTAACTGTTCCCCATCGAATTCCAGGAGAACCGTTTCGCCTTCCTCGGGGACCGCCTCGATTCGCCGGCCGCGAAGGAGAGAGATCTTGGGATGGCCGAGATGGGTCCCGTTCATGAGCTTCCATCCATTCAGGCAGAACTCGAGGAATTTCATGCTCCGGACATAGACGAAATCGAAAAGGCCGTCGTCGAGCTTCGCGTCCGGGGCGATCTTCATCCCTTTTCCGAAGGTGCCGCCGTTGGCGACCGCGCCGATGAGGTATTCGTCTTTCGGCAGCTCGCGGTCGTCCACCTTGATGCGGACGCGCTTGCTTTTGTATTGGATCATCGTCGAGACCAGGCAGCGGACGTAGGACGTGGCCTTGCGCTCGAGCCGCTTCTGGTTCACTTTCCGGACGACCTCTCCGCCGAGACCGAAATCGGCCACGTTGAGGAAGAACCGTTCTTCGACGCCGCCGGCGGTGGATCGGAAGGTCACCTTGCCGACGTCCATCGCGTTCGAGGGCGCCTCGGTGATCACGGTCAGCGCGTCCTTGAGGCGCTTCGGGATCTTGAGGCTGCGGGTCAGGTCGCAGCCCGAGCCGGACGGGACGATCCCCAGAGTCGCCAAGGGATTGATGATTCTCTTGTCCTCGTAAAAGCCGTTGGCGATCTCGTTCATCGTCCCATCGCCGCCGACGCCGATGACGAGGTCCGTGCCGTCTTTGATGGCGGCGCGGGTGAGCTCGATGGCATGGAGCGGTTTTTCGGTGAATTCGAATTTGAAATCATGGATGAAATGACGGATGCCCTCCTTGATCTGGGCCCACCGTTTTCGGGTCTGGCCTTTGGCCGATTCCGGATTGACGATGACCTGGGTCTTATAGCGTCTCATGGCTGCGGGGGAGGCGGGGCTTGGGGTGAAGGCGGAATTCCTTGAGGCGCGGGCGGCGTCTTTTTGCCGAAGAGGGCCGCGCCGATGACTCCGCCCAAGGCCCCGAAGGCGGCGAAGACCACGGCGGCGATGAGCAGGCCGGCGAAGAACCAGGCGATGGAAACGGGCCCGCCCTTTTGAGTGAGCCAGTCATTCCATTGGGCGGGCATTTGGTCCAAGTAAGCGCCGAGACGCTCGATGAGGCGTTTCGAAAAAGCCGCGTTGACGGCCTGGAAGGGGATGCTGATCAGCGAGTCCACGACGGCCGCGATGACACCGGCGAAAGCTCCAACGAGGGCGCCTTCTCCGGATGTCAGGGACTTAGGAGAGTCTTTGGCTAAAAGGTGGGCGGACAGGGCGGAACCGGCGATGATCCACAGACAGCACAGGCAGTTGATAAAAGGGATCCCGGAGAGGATCCCCGCCGCCGCGCCGCCGATGAGGGCCGGCGTGAGCAAATTCGGCTTTTGACCGTTCATCCGCGTCTCCTTATCTTGGCCGGGAGGTGAAGCGCGCCCGGCGCGAATCACTGCCTTCCCTCGCGGGCTTTATTCTATTTTTTCCGGACCTGTAATGCAAGCTCGCCCAATCCGGTCAGAAAATAGAAAGGCAGGATCAGACCCCAAAGAAAGCCGAAGAAAAAACGGAGGAGATTGGGCGTGTCCCAGAGGCGGAGCACGTTGGCCGCGGCGTCGAGGACGATGGGAGCGGAGACGGTCAGGAATAAGGATGTTTTGGGGAGGCGGCCGCCCGCGAAATCGCGCCGGATAGGGTAGAGGACCATTCCGGCAAGAAAGCCGACATAGATCCCCAGACACCGGGCGCAGACGGCCATTGGGAAACCGCAAAGTTCGAACGAACGCGAGGGGATCTGGTGACAGATCGGCGCGAAGCAGGCATAGAGGAAAGGGGATAAGCCGCTGGACCGGCTGCTAAGCCAGGGGGCCAGCATGATCGCGGCCAGCCAGATGAGGCTTCCGATCAGGGTCAGGACATAAATAAAGACGAGCCTGCGTTCATTTCGCATGCGGGGGCCTCGTCATGCGTTGCGTTTCATCCGAAGGTAAAAAAGGGCGCCGACGATAATCAGAAAATTGATCGTCGGCACCGACCACCTCATGAATTGGCCGTATGGCCGGCGACCGAGAAGATCGTAGAACGAGAGGGAGATGACCGCCAGGTCGACGGCCAGCAGGACGCGCCAGGGCCGGGGAAAAGCTGCGAAATGACGGATGATGAGGACGACGGCCGGAAAGGCGGAGAGGAACGTATAATCCCAGCCCAGCGGGGAGAGGAGAGGGATAAAGACGATGAGGAGAGCGCATTCCGGGAAAGCGGCTTTGGGTGCGCTTCTCCCGCGGAGAATGAAGAACAGAGTCAAGACGCCCAGAAGAGCAAAGGCCGCTCCGAAGAGGGCGACCGCGAGCGTCGGGTTCCCCGTCCATTTATTCAGACAAGCCAGGAGCGAGACATTGTCCTGGGACGTGAACAGCGCGGGCGTGGATTCGGATAGGCTGGTGACCCATTCCCGGATGACGGTCCAATTGCCTTGAAGGCCGTAAAAAATGAATGGAACGAAGAGAGAAATGGAGATGGCAATGAGCCCGGCGGCGAGCGCCCGCCACTTTCTTTTGAGGACGAAATAAGGGAGAAAGATGACGGCATATGGTTTGAGGGCGGCGGCCAGACCCCAGAGCAGACCGGCGGTTCGCTCCCGGCCGGCGTCCGGGGCGTCCTCTTCCTTGACAATCAGCCAGGTCATGCCCATCAGGATCGCCGTGACCACGGCGTTGATCTGACCGAGCTGCAGCTCACGGAGGAAGAACTTGGCCAGGACGAAAAAGGCCAGAAGCCCCGCCCAAATCGCTTTTCCCGGATCGAAGGCGGCGGCCTTTATGGAGATCCCGATAAGCGCAGCCATCGACAAAAGGACCAATAAATACCAAACGCCCTTGGCAGCCGTAAGCGGCAGAAAAGAGAGCGGAAGATAGACGATCGCGGAAAAGGGCGAGTACTTGAACTGCCAGTGCCCGTCGTTTTCCCAGCCCGGATCGGGCTTCCAGGGCCGGTAAAGCGTTTCTCCCAGGCCGAGACGGTGACCCGCCGTGTAGTTGACCTGGAAATCGTGCATCTCGTTCTTGACCTTGACCAGGAACAGAACGAGAAACAGGAGAGTCGCCGCCAGGATCACAATGAGCCGTGATTTCTTCGGGAAGGCCATGGATGTTCATGCTACTCCGGCCCAAAATTCCTGTCAATGAAGCGATCGCTTTTACAAATAGAAAGACATAATACTTGTTCTCCTATAAAATATTATGAAGACACATGAAAATATTTAAAAATGCCATGGTCAGGAAACCTTGTCGGAACCTGGCCCAGGGGCTGTCCACGGCGGCCGGGGCGGCGGCTGGGGCCCCAGGCTTTGTCTGGGGATCCGCTTCCGCAGCACTCAGCCGTGTATTAACATCGCGGGTGAGTGCCCCGGGCTTTGCCCGGGGGTCCATTTCCGCCGCGAAGGCTCGTCCCTTGACGGCCGGCTTGGGCCGACCCGTCTATGAAAAAGCACTGGACCAACATGATGCTTACATTGGCGCTTTGCAAAACTGCGGCCTGATGGTCACGGTTCTCGAGGCGGACGATCAATTTCCCGATTCGGTTTTTATCGAGGATACGGCCATCGTCTGCGAAAATACGGCCGTCATCACCCGTCCCGGCGCCCCCAGTCGCCAAGGGGAGGAGAAGGCCGTGGCTAAGGCTTTGCGGCGGTTTTATGATCGTCCGGAAAATATTGTCGCTCCCGGCACCCTGGAAGGCGGGGACGTGTTCATGGCGGGTGACCATTTTTACATCGGCGTTTCGGCACGAACCAATGAAGAGGGGGCCCGGCAGCTGGCCGCCATTTTGGGGAAACATGGTTATTCCGCAACCCCTGTTCTTCTCCGGGCCGTTTTGCATCTGAAAACCGGCGTGGCCTACATTGAAAACAACCGCCTGCTGGCCTGCGGTGAATTTCTCAACCACCCGTTGCTGTCCGGCTTTGAGATTGTTCCGGTCGCGCCGTCTGAAGCTTACGCCGCCAATTCCATCTGGGTCAACGGTCGGGTCCTGGTTCCGGCCGGTTTTGAAAAAACACGGAAAACCATTGAGCGGCTGGGATACGAGGTGCTGTCCGTGGATGTTTCGGAATTCCGCAAACTGGACGGCGGCTTGAGCTGCCTCTCCCTGCGTTTTTAAATTCACCTCATGTCCTTCTTGGCGGGCATCCGTCCAGCCTCTGTTGGCTTTAAAATCGACGATGGCACGGAAATATCCTTTTAATTATTTTGTACGGCCCGTTGCGAGGCTTCGGACGATCCTTCGGATCCAGGAATCGGGCCCCAGCCAGTCGAGATGGGAGTAATCGGCCTTGTAGGCCTTGAGGACGTCGGCCCCGATCATGTCTTCAACGGTTTTCCCAGCGGTATATTCTTTCTTGACGATCTCGAACATTGCGGTTATGTCGTCCCTATATTTTTTCACTCCGAGCGCCGTCAGGTCCCGGCCATGGCCGCTGATGAACATGGTGCCGGCGGGAAAGACGTCAAGAACCTTGTCCAAAAACTCGAGATAGCCGCCCGCATCCCGGACGGCGGGGCAACTCTGGGAGAGGAGAAGGTCGCCCATGCAGACGACTCCCGGCTTCGGGAAAAAGATCATCATGTCGACTTGGGAATGAAGGCCGGGGTAGGGGATGAGGTCGATGGTCTCACCATTGAATTTCATCATATACGGCGCGGGGAGGATTCGTCCGGAGCGTCCGGTCATGGGTTTATCCGACTTGGCCAGGATGCTCTTTAGATCCTCGTTGTCCAGCCGCCCGGCGTCGATGACGGCCGCCTCGGAAGGAGCCAAGCCCGCGTTGCCGGCCGTATGATCCCAGTCGGAATGGGTGTTGACCACGTATTGAATATCGCCTTTGGCGAATCCGGAAACGGTTTTTTTGAACGCTTCGAGGGCCCGCTTGTTGAAACCGGTGTCGATGACCAGAAGGCCATCCGATCCGCCGAAGACGATCAGGTTGTTCCTCATCCCCCAAGGGAAAGCGATCCGGTGGAGGTTGGAGGAGAGCTTGATGGTCTCGAAATCAAGAGGCGTATAGCGGGCGCCTTTGGGCGTCAGATAACGGACGACCGCCTCGTCGCCGCTTTCATCGGCCAAATCTAAAGGCTTCCCTTGGTATTTCGAGACGGCGTTGACATCCGCCCCTTTCTCCACTAGGAGCTTGACGAGTTCGAGGGGGAGACCGCGCACGCAGGCGATATGGAGTGGAGCCATATGGAAATTGTTTTGGACGTTGACGTCCGCCCCTTTGGAGATCAAGTATTCGACGATTTCTGCCCGACGCTCGACGAGAGCGCCGAAAATGATCGTCTCTCCGTTCGGATTCGGGATGTTGACGATCCGCGGGTCTTTTTCGACGATCGCCATGACCTTGGCCAAATCTCCCGCCTTAACCGCGTCGGAGAGTTCAAGGCCGGCCGTTGGGGGAGCCGTTTGGCTGAACCCCAGTGCGGCGACGACTAAAAAGCATGAAAATAGTTTGAATGCGAGTCTCATTTGTTGACCTCCTCCTTCAATTCCGTCTTCCTTAAATCCTCGATGAAGCCCGCTTCGATCCAGAACGGTTTATTCTTGCCCACGAGAATGCCGAAGAAGAACAGAAGCTCTCCATTAGGCATCAGCCACAAGTGCATAATCCATACCCTGTTAACCTGATTAATTCATAAATTTTTAGAAATCGCAAGTTTAGACGCTCAAGGCGGTGGGCTATGAGGCGTGGTCAAGGATTCAGACGGAGGCCGGCCGGGAAATCGGCTGAGAGGCGAACCTCTTCGGCGAGCCGGATGCGGCCCGATTTGAAAAGGTCGGCCGCGTTCTGGGCCGACGACAGGGACAGAAGGCCGAAGGTCAAGACGGCTAAAACGATAAAAAACGGATTCATATTTCTATTCTTTTTTGCGTTTGTCATGCTCGATTAACGCCGCGCCTCACCTTCGCTTTGTCTGCCGCGGGCAAAACGTAAGACGGAGGCGATGATTCGGCCTGGATTTTGTTCATGCTGTGGCCAGAGCATGAACCTCTTGATCGAGTCTGTCTCCGAGACGGTCCTCCTCCCGCTCAAGATCGAAGTGGGCTTGGAGGTTGAGCCAGAACTGGGGAGAGACTCCGAAGTAGCGACCCAGACGCAAAGCCGTGTCCGCGGTAATGCTTCTGTGTCCATGGACAATCTCGTTGATTCTACGCGGCGGAACGCTAATGTCCTTGGCGAGGCGATACTGGGTGATGTTCATGGGCTTGAGGAATTCCTCTATGAGCACCTCGCCCGGGTGGATGGGGGGCATTTTCATCTTTTTCATACATGTCCTCCTAGTGATAGTCGACGATCTCAACTTCATAGGCATTTCCATCATGCCATCGGAAACAGATACGCCATTGATCGTTGATCCGGATACTATGTTGACTCATTCTATCGCCGCTCAGGGCCTCCAGCCGGTTGCCCGGAGGAACGCGAAGCGAGGTTAGATCGGGCGCCGCATCAATCATCCAGATCTTACGCAGGGCGACCCTCCGCAAGTCCTCGGGCAGCTTCCGAACATATTCCCGATGGAATATCTTCTCGGTTTCTCTGCACCGAAACGACTTGATCATGACTCTAACATAACGTCTAACGTTAATAACGTCAAGCGTTATTTCTCCAGTCGTCATGACGAAATCCGGAACTCCTCGTCCGTTAGTCATCCCCGCCAGAGCGAATGTGCCTGTTTTCGTCCGTGTCGTGCGTCCTTGACTTCGTCCGCGCCGCGGAGATACGATTCTTGCGGAAATGAGCGCCAGGCTTCTCTTTTTCGACTGCGAAACGACGGGGTTGCCCAGCCGCCGCAACGCGTCCCCACGGGACGTTTCCGTCTGGCCCCGCCTGGTCCAGCTCGCCTGGGGTATTTTTGACCCGCGCGGAAACACGGAGGGCGTCCGCAGTCATATCATCCGGCCCAAGGGATTCCGGATTCCGGCCGAGGCGACGGAGATCCATGGTATATCGCACGCCCAAGCCGTCCGGAAGGGGAAAGACTTGGACGAAGTCATGGATGAGTTTTTAGACGCCGTCGACCTCCCTGAGGTCGCCCTCGTAGCCCATAATCTTGCCTTCGACCTCGGCGTCGTCGGCTCCGAGCTCGTCCGCTTGAATAAGCACTTGCGGCTCCTTGACCTCCCCGGCCTGTGCACCATGGAGACGACGACCGAGGTTTGCTGTCTCCCGAGATGGGGGAGCGCGGGATTCAAGTGGCCGACCCTCGTGGAGCTTCATGTTCATTTGTTCGGCGGTCCGTATGATCGACCCCACGACGCGGCCGGCGATCTCGAGGCCTGCGCCCGGTGTTTCTTCAAGCTTCTCGGGGACGGATACTATCGTTTTCCGCCCTTCGAGCGGCGCCCCGACTGATTGCCCGACTTGGAAACCTTGAAAGACTGGTGAGGGCGGCCCGCCGGGTCGAAAGGGAAAGGAAGCCATGGAACGAAGAAAATTTCTCGACGCGCTTGGGGCGGGTTCTCTAGCCGTCCTGGCCCGGCCGGAACAAGCGATTCGCATGCGGGAGGACGAAGAACGGCGGCCGCTTCAGCCACCGCTTCAAAGTCCGGCCGGACATCGGGATCCCCGGATCGAAGTCAGTCTGAACGACATCATCTGGAATTACGATCAGGTCAAAAAGCGGGCCAAAGTGCCCGTCATGGCCGTGGTTAAAGCGAACGCCTACGGCCATGGCTTGGTCGAGGTGGCGAAGGCGCTGGAGAAGGCCGGAGCCGCGGCCCTCATGGTCGGAAAACTGAGAGAGGCAGGAGAACTGAGAGAGGCCGGAATCCGCTGTCCGATCCTGAATTTCGGCCCCTATGGCCGGGAGGACGGCGAGGCGATCGTCGTCCAGCGGATCAGCCAAGCCGTCTATTCCGAAGAAGCCCGCGATCTCGACGAGTGGGCCTCGAAACTGAAGACGAAAGCGTCGGTCCACATCGACATCGACACGGGGATGGGCCGGACCGGAGTCTCCACCGACCGGGCCCTGCCGCTCATCGAAACTATCGCCTCCCTCTCCTCGATCAAGATCGACGGCGTCTGCACGACCCTGACCGAGGACCCCGAATTCGACCGGGAGCAGATGAAACGGTTTATGGACGTCTGGGCTGCGGCGAAGTCAAAAAACATCTTCCTGGGCATCCGGCACGCGGCCAGTAGCGCCGGCCTCTTTGAATCTCCGGACTTCTTCCTCGACATGATCCGGCCGGGAATCGCTCTCTACGGCTACTATCCCAACGTCCGGACCGGGAAAGAGGACGCCCTCCGCCTTAAGCCCGCTCTCAGGCTTTCGGCGACGGTCGTTTTCATCAAGGACCTCAGGCCGGGAGAATCTCTCTCTTACCTGCGGGCCTTCAAGGTCAAGGACAGAATGCGCGTGGCGACCGTCGGCATCGGCTATTCGGACGGCTATCCTGTCCAGATGGGCGGCCAGGCCTTCGTGTCTATCAGGAATCGAAAATTTCCCGTCCTGCCGGCCGTCACCGCCAACCACACGATGGTTGACTTGAAAAACGACCGGGACATTCTGGTCGGGGACGAGGTAATCCTGATCGACCGGGCTAAAGAGACGGGCCTCACCGCCGACGTCCTGGCCGAAAGAAGTGGCGTCGGCGATTATAAGCTCCTTATCGGGCTCAACCCGTCGCTGCCGCGAATCTGCTTGTGACCTGTATCTATTCCCAGCACCATTGAGAATTAATCATCCCGTTGACGTTTCTTGTAATGAAACAATAAATGAATTTCAAGTTGACAATGGTTAACATGTGAGTTAACATATGAACGAGAGGAAGCAAGTCCTCTTTTATCGAACTTCGTCAGGTTTTTGTCCTGTCGAGGAATTTCTTAACGCGCTTCCAGGCAAAATCGCCAAGCGAGTGACATGGACGCTGGAAATGATCCGAGAGATAGATCGAGTTCCCGATATCTATTTCAAAAAATTGGCAGGAAGCGCAGAAATATGGGAATGCCGAGTTCAATCGGGGTCAAATGCTTATCGCATTCTCTGTTTTTTCGCAAGGCATTCGACATTAATATTGACAAATGGATTCGCGAAGAAAAGCCGAAAAACCCCAGCCCGAGAGATCGCTCTCGCCGAAAGGTATCGGCAGGATTATTTTAAAGGGCGGTGCGCGGATGGATGACCTTAAAAAGTATGTCGAAAAAAGAAAAAGCTATGATCGAGATTTTGCCAAGAATTATGGGAACGGATATGAAAAATTCAAGATCGGAGTTCTCCTTCGTCAAGCTCGCGAGGATTCGGGATTAACTCAAGAAGAATTGGCCCGCCGGTTGAAAACGAAGAAGAGCGCCATTTCCCGTATCGAAAATCATGCGGAAGATATCAAGCTATCGACGATCGAACGAGTCGCGATCGCGCTCGGAAAAAAGCTCCTGATCGAGCTTAGTTGAATTTCCGAATCAAAAAGCGGTTACATAATTTGGCGACCGTCGGCATCGGCTATTCGGACGGCTATCCCGTCCAGATGGGCGGCCTTCGTGTCCATCCACCATCACCGCCGACGCCTTGGCCGAAAGAAGCGGCGTCGGCGATTATAAGCTCCTTATCGGGCTCAACCCGTCGCTGCCGAGAATTTACTTCTGACATACGAACAAAGGGGAGGCCCAGAAAGTCTCTCTCTCCCTAGGACATACTCAAGTTGACGGGAACGAGCGCTAAGGTCGTCGTCGGGGGCGAGATCAAGTGAGGACTTGCCATGCCGGCAGAACTGAATTATGCTTTAAAACGGGTTTTTTCTCATGACAAAAACAGCCATGAATGAAAGAATGTTCGTCAATAAAGACGATAAGCCCGACGATCGACGCCTTCAGGAGGCCCTTGGGAAGAGCGCGGAGCTCTGGAATAGGATCAGGCTGCATATCAAAGATAAATACGGCCGAACGGACGAGGAATG
>JAUYDS010000067.1 GCA_030691735.1 Candidatus Aminicenantota bacterium | reverse complement strand
GACGAGCCTTCGCGGCGGAAGTGGACCCCCGGGCAAAGCCCGGGGCACTCACCCGCGATGTAAATACGCGGCTGAGTACGGCGGAAACGGATCCCCAGACAAAGCCTGGGGCCCCTGCCGCCGCCCCGGCCGCCGTGGACTTGACGAAATGGGCGGTCATCGCTTGCGACCAGTTCACGTCCGAGCCCGAATACTGGAAGAAGGCGGCCGATCTCGTCGGCGACGCCCCCTCGACGCTCCACATCATCTATCCCGAAGTCTATCTCAACGAGAAGAACCCGGAAGCACGGATCGCCCGCATCCGGGAATCCATGGACCGCTACTTGGCCCAGCATTTGTTCGTGGAGAACGAAGGATTCGTCTACGTCGAACGGACGGTCTCCGGCCATACCCGCCGAGGTCTGATGGCCTGCCTCGATCTCGAGCACTACGATTTCCGCAAGGGATCGACCAGCCTCATCCGGGCCACGGAAGGGACGATCCTCGAACGGATCCCGCCGCGCGTCAAGATCCGCGAGGGCGCGCCCATCGAGAGCCCCCACATCATGGTTCTCGTCGACGACGCGGCCGATTCGGTCATCGGCCCCCTGACGAAGAACAAAGCGAAGCTCCAGAAACTCTACGATTTCGAGCTCATGTTGGGCTCCGGCCGCTTAGCCGGGTTCAGAGTCGAAGATCCGCGCCTCGAAAAAAGCGTTCTCGACGGCCTCTCGGCGCTGGCCGAACCCGGTAAGTTCGTCAAAAAATACGGCCTCAAGCCCGGCACACCCGTCCTTCTCTACGCCATGGGCGACGGAAACCACTCGTTGGCCACGGCCAAGACCATTTGGGAGAAAGCCAAGGAAAGCGCCGCGGACAAAACCGCGATCATGGGCTCGCCTCTGCGCTATGCCCTTGTCGAGCTCGTCAACCTCCACGACACGGCCCTGGTCTTCGAGCCCATCCACCGCGTCCTTTTCGATCTCTCCCCCGGCCAGAACATCGTCGACGAAATGAATAAAACCTATTCGGGAAAATGCCGCGTCACGGCCGCGGCCGGCCTCGAAGCGATGAAGGCGGCGGTGGACCACCAGACGGGACGTTCGCACAAGGTCGGGCTCGTCTCAGCCGCCGGCTTCAGCGTCGCCGAGATCTCCCGCCCCGAGGCCAACCTTCCCGTCGGCACGCTCCAGAATTGGCTCGATGCCTTCGTCAAATCCAGGGGCGCCCGCGAGATCGACTACGTCCACGGAACGGAGTCCGTCGTTCAGCTCGGCCAAAAGCCCGGAAACCTGAGTTTTTATCTCCCGGCCATGAAAAAAGAAGAGCTGTTCCGGACCGTCATCCTCGACGGAGCCCTGCCGCGCAAGACGTTCTCCATGGGGGAAGCCTACGAAAAACGCTTCTATATGGAAGCCCGGAAGCTGTTCTGACGATCGCCGGATCGAGGGAGAGCGCTTTGGATAATTTCGGTGACAGACAACGAAATTGCCGCCGAAAAAAGCGAGACCATTTGTGGTATAATTTGTTTAATGATCGCCAAGGAATTGGGCCGTTTTTTTTGGGATGTCGATCCGGGGTCTCTTGATCCCAGCCGCCACAAAACATATATCATCGAACGCCTTCTCGAGCTCGGCGACGAGACGGCCGTCCGCTGGCTGTTTGGAACCTATCACAAAAAGGACATCATCGCGGTCCTTCGCGCCAGCCGGTCATTGTCCCCTAAAAGCCGGAATTTCTGGCGGATCCGTCTGGACGAACCTGACCATGATTGATCGCGTAATTGGTCCCGAGACGCGGGCCGCTCTTGCCCGGTTGTCGCCATGGATCGTAGATCGGGGATTCTATTTGGCTGGGGGGACTGGGTGTGCCTTGCATCTCGGCCATCGGATATCCCATGACCTCGATTTTTTCACTCCCTCGGAGTTCGACCCATCCAGACTATGGACTGAGCTCCGAAAAAAAGGCGATTGCGTTTCCGACTATACAGATGCGGGAACTTGGGTGGGAAATTTCGAAGGAACCAAAGCCGGATTTTTTCATTATCCGTATCCGCTCATAGGGAATACCGTTCTGTTCGCTGGGGTGCCTGTCGCCTCTGTCGATGACATCGGCTGCATGAAGATCGAGGCGATCGCAGGACGCGGACGGAAACGCGATTTCGTCGATCTTTATTTCATTTTAAAGAAAATGGGATTCGATTTAGCGACCTTATGGGGCTTTTTCCAAAAAAAGTACGCCCGCCAGAGCCGGAATTCGGTTCATATCCTGAAGAGCCTCGTCTATTTCGTCGACGCTGACGCGGATCCCGATCCCCTGATGCTGGTCGAGTATTCCTGGCTTGAGATCGAACAGAAGTTGGCGGAGCTGATCAAAACGATCATCCTCTGATTAAATCGCCGTCCGCCGGCGGCCGAACATTATCAAGGCCGCGGCCATGACGAGGACATACAGGCCGGCAAGAACGCTCGGCAGAAGAACTGCCCGGCCGTTCGACTGGAAGAGACTCCCCTCGCCCGGCGCAGGCAGCGGTACGGGATCCCACG
>JAUYDS010000056.1 GCA_030691735.1 Candidatus Aminicenantota bacterium | reverse complement strand
GCTGGCGGGAGGATGTGGGAATCGAACCCACCCAGCCCCTTCGTCAGAAGCCGTGCTGGATTTGAAGTCCAGAGGGGCCACCAGACCCCATGCCCTCCCGGATCCGCTATTTTATCACATGAACGTCCCCGTTTCTTCGGGTGATTTGCGTTTTATCCAGATACTCGAGGACGGCGCAGGCGTATTTCCGCGACACACGGAGGATGTCCTTCGTCTCGGCGATGGTGATCGACCGTTTCTTCTGTAAATACTCCATAACCGACTCTCTGGCTTTCTCGAAGGCCGCTCGATGGTAGATGACCTTGGGATCGAGGCGGATGAGCTTCCCCTGCTGAAGAAGCGTTCCCAGGACCTTGCGGAACTGGTTGAGCGGGAGCCGCAGCTCCCGGCAGACATCTTCTCCGAGGGGCGGCTCATAACCCGCCTTGCGGAAGATGGCCTCGACGCGATCGGCGAACTCCTGGTCCTTCGACTCCAGCCGCGCTTCAAAGCCCGGGAGGGTCAGGCCGCCTTCCTTTCGGACAACGGCGCCGCTCGCGGCCAGCTCATCGACGACCGTCTTGAACATCGGCTCATCGGCCGCGCCGGACATCGAAGAATGGAGGTCGGCCAGGGGCATGAACGGCCGGTGCGGATTGGCGGCGAAATATTTCTTGACGGCCGCGAGCGCCTTTTGCAGAAGCGGCGGCCAGGCATCGGCGACGACGTATCGCTTGTCTTTGTCCGCTGCCATCTTTTTCAAGCGGCCGGAATCCACGAGCTTCTGGATAGTATTTTCGACGGTTTTTAGCCCCGCCCAAAGGCCGAAAGAGACCTCCTCCGCGGTTCGCGACTTGTCCGACGTTTTCCTGAAGAACTGTTCGGCGGCATCTTCCGGCGCGCCTTCGAAACGGCGGATGCCGGCGAGCGCCGCGGCGTCGAAGCGCTTGTGGCGCGGCGGCGCGATGTCGAGGACGTCGCCTCCGCCGATCGTGTTGAGCGGCGAGAACGTGCGGATGATGAAGCGATCCTTGTAAAAAGCGGCCGTCGGCGATTCGAGCACGAACTGGGCGAGCATGGATTCGCCGGGAAGAAGCTTGTCCTTTTCGAGCAGAATGACGCGGGCGATGACCTCGTCCGTCCCGATATGCAAGCGCACCCGGTCGCGCGTCTTGAGCCCTTTGGGCGCCTGCTTCAAGAGATGGAGACGCGTATCGAGGCGCGACGCCGGCGCGATCAATCCCGGCGCCACGGCGCACTGGCCGCGCCGCAACAGCGTTTTGTCGATATCGTGGAGGTTGAGCGCGGTGCGTTTCCCGAGCCCCGAAGCGTCTCGTTTCTCTTTGTGGACTTGGACGCCGCGGACCTTGGTTTCGATCCGTTCGGGCAGGATCTCGATCCTGTCCCCGGTCTTGATCCCGCCCGAAAGCACCGTGCCGGCGATGACCGTGCCGAATCCGTGCATGACGAAAACGCGATCCACCGGCAGACGGAAGTAGCCGCAGTCTTCGCGCCGGCGGACGCGGCGGCCGGCGGCCATGAGCGCGGCTTTGATCTCGGCAAGGCCCGACCCCGTGACGGACGAAACCGGGAGGATCGGCGCCCCCTCCAGAAACGTGCCATGGACGAACGCGCTGACCTCGCCGTTGAGTTTTTCGATCTGGTCGGCGTCGACGAGGTCGGATTTGGTCAGGGCGATGATCCCTTCCTTGACGCGGAGGAGCTGAAGGATGTCGAAGTGCTCGCGCGTCTGGACCGAGATCCCCTCGTCGGCGGCGATGATGAACAGCACGACGTCGATGCTGCTCGCTCCGGCGACCATGGTCTTGACGAATTTTTCGTGGCCGGGGACGTCGATGAAAACGATCTGCTTTTCGTAATCCGGGACGTCCATGAAGACGAAGCCGAGCTCGATGGTCAGCCCGCGCTCCTTCTCCTCGGGGAGCGTGTCGGGGTCGGTGCCGGTCAGGGCCTTGACCAGGGAACTCTTGCCGTGGTCGATGTGACCGGCCGTCCCGACGATGACGTGTTCTTTTTCAGACATATTGTCAAATATAAGCAGGTGAGATTGCCACGCCAAGCGGCTCGCAATAACATATAAATAATGTCATCGCGAGGAGCGAAGCGACGTGGCGATCACACATTCTATTGGGCTTTCTTGAGAATGATCCGGCCCTCGGACCTACCTGTAATTCGTCCGATGACCGCTGCTTTTTTGGCGCCCTTTTTCTTCAGTTCCTTGAGAACGGCCTCGGCCTTCCGAGAGGGTACGCACATGAGCAGTCCTCCGGAGGTCTGCGGGTCATAGAACAGCGTTTCGAGGTCCTCGCCGACGTCCGCGGCCTTTTCGACGAATTTCGCCGAGGATTCCCGGTTCCGCTCGACCGCGCCGGAAATGATCCCTTTGCCAAAGCACTCCAGAACGCCGTCGAAAACGGGGATCGAGCCGGCCTTCACTTCGGCCGTGATGCCGCTCTGCGCGGCGATCTCGCTCAAGTGACCCGCCAATCCGAATCCGGTGACGTCGGTCGCGCAGCGCACTCCCGCCTCGATCATGACCTCCGCGGCCGCTTTGTTGAGCTCGGTCATGGAGCGGGCGATCTGCTCGAGCCAGGGCTTTTTCGCTTTTTTGAGCTGCGCGGCGAAACAGATGGCCCCCGTCCCGATCGGCTTGGTGAGAATGAGGACGTCGCCCGGCCTGGCTTTATCGTTGCTGATGATCTTTTTGGGGTGGATGACGCCGGTCACGGCGAAGCCGAACTTGATCTCCTTGTCCTTGATGCTGTGGCCGCCGATGACGACCGTCCCCGCCTCCCTGAGCTTGTCGATTCCGCCTTGGAGCATCCGGTTCATGATCCGCGGGCTGAGCTTTTCGATGGGAAAGGCGACGATGGACAGCGCCGTCAGAGGCGTTCCGCCCATGGCGTAGACATCGCTCACGGAGTTGGCCGCAGCGATCTGTCCGAAGACATAGGCGTCATCAACGCAGGGCGTGAAGACATCCACGGTTTGAACCAAGGCCAGGCTGTCGGTCAACTTATAGACTCCGGCGTCGTCGCAGGATTCCGCTCCCACCAAAACCTTGGGGTCGAAGACGTGCGGCAATCCGGCGAGGGCGAGCTTCAGGTCGCTCTGGCTGATCTTCGAGGCGCAGCCGGCGTTCTCGACAAACTGCGTCAGCGGAGCGTCCTCGGCGGCGTCCTCCTCGCGCTCCCCCGCGCAGAGGCAGACGTTCTTCTGCTTGAAGAGGTCGCAGGGGCAGGGCTCTTTGGGATTGCAGATGCAGTGGCCGAGCTTGATCGATCGGCCCATGACCCGGCGGCGTTTTTCGAAGTCGATCATGTTTGTGGGAATAGACTGCGGATCGCCTCTTCCACGACTTTGTCCTCGACGGGCTGGATGGTCCGGAAATCGAAGAGGAGAGCGTTCTTGTGAATCCGAGAGAAGACCGGCGGACGGCCGAGGCGGAGAGCCTTGGCCATTTCCTCTAGGCCCATCGTGGATGTTTTGACGGACAGGCATTTCGTCGGGATGGTCTCGACCGGAACGGAGCCGCTTCCGACCTGGGAGCCGTCATCGACGACGGAGACCTGAACCTCGGACGGGAGCCGTTTTTTCAGGCTCCGTTCAACGCGTCGAGCCCGCCGCTGGAGCTCATCGAGACCCAAGGAGAGCATGCGATAAAGCGGATGATGTTCTTTCAGCGATTCTGCCCGCAGGAACAACTTGAGCGTGGCCTCCATGGCGGCAATCGTCAATTTGCCGCAGCGGAAGGCCCGGGCCAACGGGTCTTTCTTGATGCGGTTGACGGCGTCCGCTTTTCCGACGATGAGCCCGGACTGGGGACCGCCGATGAGCTTATCGCCGCTGAAGCAGGCGACATCCGCGCCGGCCTTGACGCTGCGTGCGACCATCGGCTCGGTCTGCAGGCCGAATTCCCGGAGATCGACGAGCGCGCCGCTGCCCAGGTCGTCGATGACGGGGACGCCGTGCTTTGCGCCGAGCTCGACGAGCTCTTCGATCTCCGGCTCGGCGGTGAAACCGACGATCCGGTAATTGCTGTGATGGACACGGATGATGGCTCCGGTCGCGGGACCGATGGCTTCTGCGTAATCGCGGAGATGCGTCTTGTTGGTCGTTCCGACCTCGCGCAGAATGGCGCCGCTCGTGCTCATGACATCGGGCATGCGGAACGATCCGCCGATCTCGACGAGCTGGCCGCGCGAGACGATGACCTCTTTGCCTTTGGCCAGGGCGTGGAGGATGAGGACTGTGGCGGCGGCGTTGTTGTTGACGAGCGTCGCGGCCTCGGCGCCGGTCAGCTCGGCCAGGAGACGGCTGACGCGCGCATCGCGCTGGCCGCGGCGGCCCGTTTCGAGATCGAGGGCCAGGGTGCAATAAGCGAGCGACGTATCGTCGAGGGCTTGCCTGGCGGGTTCGGAAAGGACGGCCCGGCCCAGGCCTGAATGCATCAGGATGCCCGTCGCGTTGACGGCTTTTTGCAGGCCGGACAGGAATTTTTCGTCCACCCTGTGTTCGATCCGACGGAATAGATTTTCTCTTAAAAGTGCTTCTTCGACAGGGGCACGGAGCTTGTCCGCGAGGATCTCGCTTCTGAGGTCGTCGAGTACGCCGCGGCACTCTTTCAAGAAGGCCTCGCGGCCGAATCGCATGACAAGGCCTTGGCCGGCTGCATCGGCGAGAAGGGAATCAACGGATGGGATTTGGCGGAGCAGAGTTTCATTCATGGGCGCCCTCGCGCGGGAGGCATTTTAGCACAAAATAGCCGCCAAGGGGGACTGGGTGGGAGCCCCAATGTGTTCGGGTCTCCGCTCCGAGCCGTATTTCTTGACTTTCCCCCGAGGCAACGATATAAAACTGGGGAAGGTTCAAGACCGTGAACGAGACACAGGCGAAGCCGATCAAGATCCTCTTCGTCTGCCTGGCCAATCTCTGCCGCAGCCCGATGGCCGAGATCATCGCCAGAGTCGCTTACGGCGGGATGATCCAGGCCGACAGCGCCGGGATTTCGCCTGGGAAAGGCCCCATCTTCCCCGAGACTTCCTTCATCCTCAGCGCATTCTACGGCGTCAGTTTGTTTGGTCATAGACCCCGGCATGTCCTCGAATTCCCTGTGGCGAACTACGATTACATCATCGGCATGGATTCGTCCGTATTCGCCCGCCTGAGCGAGATGAAGGAGATCCCCAAGGACAGGCTCTACCGCTGGGAGGTCGCGGACCCCAACGGTCTTGGGATCGAAGCCTACGAGCGGACGGCCCTTCAGATCGAGGGCGACCTGGAAAAGTTTGTCCGGAAGATCGAAAAAGACCATCTCCGAGCCTCAAGGAGTCCATCATGACGCTTGACCTGACCAAGATCCGGCACCAATTCCCCGCTCTCCACGCGGGAGCGCTTTTCCTCGACAATCCCGGCGGAACTCAGGTCGCTAAAAACTGCCTGGACCGCATCATGGAATACCTCATCGACCACAACGCCAACCACGAAGGCGCGTTCAAGACGAGCCGCGAATCGGACGCGCTCATCCTCAAAGCCCGGACGGCCATGGCCGAGTTCCTCAACGCAGCCCGCCCCGAAGAGATCGTCTTCGGTCAGAACATGACCAGCCTGACGTTTCACCTGAGCCGCTCGCTCGCCCGCCGCTTTCAGGCCGGGGATGAGATCGTCGTTACCCGCCTCGACCACGACGCCAATATCTCGCCCTGGCTCCTCATCGCCCAGGACCGGGGATTGAACGTCAACTGGGTCGAGTTCCGACTTGAGGACGGCGCGCTCGACATGGACAGCCTCAGGGCGGCGCTCGAGAAACGCCCCAAGCTCGTCGCCTTGGGCTACGCCTCGAACGCGCTGGGCACGATCAATCCCGTGTCCGAAATCGTGAAGCTCGCCCATCAAGCCGGCGCGCTCGTCTTCATCGACGCCGTCCATTTCGCTCCGCACGGCCCCATTGACGTCCAATCCTTGGGCTGTGATTTTCTCGTCTGCTCCGCCTACAAGTTCTTCGGTCCGCATCTCGGCATCCTCTACGGCCGCTTCGACCTGCTCGACGAGCTTTTCGCCTACAAGGTCCGCCCCGCCCACGATACTCTGCCCATCAAGTTCGAGACGGGAACACAGAACCACGAGGCAATCGCCGGATTGCTCGGGACGCTCGAATATCTCGAGTGGGTCGGCCAGCAGTTCGGCCAAGACCACCTCGCTGAGTTCGGCAAGACTTTCACCGGACGTGCCCTTCATTTAAAACAGGCTATGGCAACCATCCGTGGCTACGAGGCCGGTCTCAGCAAGGCCATGTTCAAGGTCCTGCGCGAGACTCCGGGAATCACGATTTATGGGCTGACCGAAGAAAACAGGTTCGGCGCCCGCGTGCCCACTTTCTCTTTCCGGCTAAAAGGACTGACCCCCCGCCAGGTCTCGGAGAAATTGGACGCCGAGGGCATTTACGTTTGGGACGGCAATTACTACGCCCTGGAAGTAACGAGACGGCTGGGCGTCGAAGAGTCGGGCGGCATGGTCCGCGCCGGCGCCGTCCACTACAACACGCTCGAGGAGATCGAGCGGTTCGGCAAAGCCCTGCACAAGCTCGCTCATGCCTCCTAGTGTTGTGTCTCAATAACGGCTTTACAATAATCCTGGAACTATCATTCCCGCCCCTGCTTCCGCAGGGGTAAACTTGTCCCCACGAAAGTCAAGGGACGAGCCTTCGCGGCGGAAGTGGACCCCCGGGCAAAGCCCGGGGCCCCGGCCGCCGTGGGGAGCGGGAATCCATCCCGTTCGGCCAGTAATCTGGATCCCCGCCTCCGCGGGGATGACAAGAAGGATCGCGGGGATGACAAGGGCATGGCGCTTTTTCCCCGTCATTCCCTTTTTCCCCGTCATTCCCGCGAAAGCGGGAATCCAGATTAACATTGTTGCAAATGGGGTCGCGTCTACAATTTACCGCAAAAAAGTGGAAAATGTAGACGCGACCCCCTTGTTGCGACCCCCTTACTGTTCTTATTTTTTCAGCGCGGACTTGATCTCTTCGATCCCGACGCCCAGCACCTGCTTGGCGATCTCGTCAAGCGCTTTTTCCTCGCCCTGGAAATGCATGGTCGTGTGGACATGGCTCAGCGTCTCGCCCGGCTTGATCGCGGCCGCCGGCGACGAGGACTCCAGTTCGTAGAACGGCCCGAGCGGCTTGGCGCCTGGAGAAGCCGGCCCGTCGTTGTAGCTGTTGACGACGTCTCCGCCGAAGGGGTTCTTCTGGATCTCCCACATGGAATTCACGTAATCCG
>JAUYDS010000031.1 GCA_030691735.1 Candidatus Aminicenantota bacterium | reverse complement strand
GCCGACCGGGATGCTCTTCTCGGTGAACGCGCCCGCGTTCAACTGGTCGAGGAAAGGGAGATAGAGATCGCTCATCCCGACCTTGTCAAATCCGTATTTGATGTCGCCGGCGTATTTCTCGGCGATGGTCTTCATGACCTGGGCTGTAGGGATGTTTCCCCTGACCTGGGCGAACGTATTGACGCCGATCCGGGTCAGCTTCTTGGTCTGGGCGAAGGAAACGACCGTAAAAATAACCAAAAGGGCTGTAACAAAAAGAACGAGCTTTCGGCTTCTCATGAAGGCCTCCTTATGAAACTGATAAGAAAATCAATTTTACCCATGCTTGCATTTAATTAGTGTACCGATGATTGCGTTGAGATGTAATAGCCCGAAAGGATGAAAAAGGAACTACATCTTTGGGATGAGACAGCCTTCCGATGATGGGCGAAGACAGTGGGCAGAGTGTTCATCGGTCGCTCCTCGAAGTGTGAAAGAGCGCCGATTATATAAAATCGCGTTCAAATCGATTACGGAGAAAAATGGCTTCATCTTCTGTATTATGTGCATGATGGAAGGATTTAATATTTTCTTAACTGGACAGCACTGATTTATTTTATTTTGGTTTGTGCCGGTTGTTTTATATAAACATCACCTTTTCGACTCTTAGCCATTTTTGCTTTGTCTTGAGTAAAACGTTCATTCCTTGCTTTTTCAATCCCGATAATTTTGAGCGCTTCTGATTTTTCAGCTTCAAATTCAGATCGCAGCACAACAATCTGAGCTTCCATGGCTTCACGCTTACGCTCTAATCCAAATTGTTTGCTTCCGATTTCTTGCTGACGTAATAATTGTTCCGCTTCGTCTTTCGTCTCTTGTGATAATCGCGCCGAGCCTGTCAAGACACCGTCCGCGCCAACATAGACATCAAGCAGTTCGATACCGTGGTTTGTCAGCCTAAACTCGCGAATCTGATTGGAATGCGCCATACCGCGCGATTTAAGTACATACAATCCTATGTTATGTTCACCTCCAATTTCAATATCACGCAGAAGCAACCATGTATCTGTCAAGGATGAGATGTAAAAATCGGGAATCTCCATATTATCGTTGGTGGAAGTGAGTCTTGTGAAGAATGCAGTGACTCGCTTCATCTTCAAAAAATCTACAAGGCGCAGTAACATTGTTTTGACTTCAGTTTGGTTCTCTCCTATCACGAATCCATTAATAGGGTCGAGGATAACGATGTTAGGTTCAAATTTATTGATCAATTTGATACTCGTCGTCAGGTGAGTTTCCAAGCCATAGAGTGTCGGACGTGTTGCATGAAACTGAAGCAACCCTTTTTTCACCCACAGTTCTAAATCTATTCCAATTGAACGCATATTGCGCATAAGCTGGCTAGGGGATTCTTCGAAAATAAAAAAGAGAACGCGTTCTTCTCTCTTGCATGCTGCTTCAGCAAATTGCGCGGCAATGCTCGTCTTGCCCGTACCGGCGGTGCCTGAAACAAGCACTGTACTGCCGCGAAAGTAACCTTTACCGGAGAGCATTGTGTCAAGACGCGGAATACCGGTGGAAATTCTCTCTTGGGATGAAATGTAATTTAGTCCCAGGGAAGTGACAGGCATAACAGAAAAACCATCTTCATCAATTAGGAAAGGATACTCGTTCGTACCGTGCGTTGAACCGCGATATTTGACAATACGCAGCCGTCGTATGGATGATTGATCGTTCACGCGATGATCGAGCAGAATGACACAATCGGAGACGTACTCTTCCAAACCTTGACCCGTTAAGTTACCTTCGCCTCGCTCTGCAGTAATTATTGTTGTTATGCCTTTTCTTTTCAGCCAGTGCAATAACCGGCGCAGTTCAACACGCAGTATAAGAGGATTTGGCAACCCTGAAAAGAGTGATTCTATGGAATCCAGCACAACCCGCTTAGCGCCGATGTTCTCAATTGCGTGATGGATCCTGATAAACAAACCTTCCAAATCGTATTCACCGCTTTGTTCGATTTCAGCCCGTTCAATGTGAATGTGCTCAAGCCAAATCTTTTTGTGCTCTACAAGGTTGTCCAAATCGAACCCCAACGAAGCAACGTTTGCTGTGAGTTCTTTCTCTGTTTCCTCGAACGACATAAAGACGCCCGGTTCATTGTACTGCGTTGCTCCACGGACGAGAAACTCCATAGCAAAGAGTGTCTTTCCGCAACCCGCACTACCGCATACAAGCGTTGGTCTGCCTTTCGGCAATCCTCCGCCTGTGATTTCGTCCAATCCTTGAATACTTGTGGGGGATTTTGGAAGGACCTTACGTTGAAATTGTACTTCTTTTTTCTTCATAATATTTTAACTCCGGATATGTTTTTGTTCCTCTTATAACCCGAAGGGCAGAGTTCCACGGGCTTGCCCGTGGGTGAATGAGATTTCGCCCTTGGGCGTCGAGCGAAGCTCGTAAGATTGCAAAGTGCCATGGCTTTAGCCATGGGTATCTACGAGTAATAAGAGTAATAACGAGTAATAAATTCTGTTATAAATAATTTCGCTTGACACCAAATGTTCATCTGTTAACACGGCAGTGCAACTTCGAAGAAATATTGATGGGTATCTACTATACCTCAATAAATTATATAAAAATCTGTAAAACAAAACAATAGTCCAAAGGGATGAAAAAGGAACTACATTTTTTGGGTGGGCTAACGACACGTAATTACTCGCTGATTAATGAAGTCGTATCGATTGCAGTTTTGTAAGAGTCAGAGAGATGAGCGTGTTTTGCAATCTGCACGCGCGTATGAAGCGCTAATTTTTCAAGGATGTTATGGACGTGGCTCTTTACCGTGTAGGTTGAGAGATGAAGTTTTTGTGCAATCTCTTTATTGGTAAAACCATCCGCAATCAATTCGATCACTTGTCGTTCGCGTTTAGTTATGCGAACCGATTCAACGATTGCGGAAGGTTTGGATCCGTTAATTGCATGTTCAACGATTTGAGAAAAAAGTGAGCCGGTTAAATGCGGTGGTAAAACTTGAGCGCCCCGATAAACTGATCGGATATTTTTATAAAATTCAGCAACGTTTGCATCTTTGAGTATGAATCCTGATACTCCTGCCTGGACAAATTCGAAAACATCTGCCTGAAGCGGTATAAGATTCATCACAATTACCTTGGTTTCCGGAAAATGCTTCTTAATTAATTTTACAACTTGCAAACTGTTTTGATTTCGTAAATTGAGATCGAGAAGCACTATATTTGGATTGAGCTTGCCCATCATCAGCAATATGTTTTCGCCATTACAAACAGTAGCAACAACATGCATATCAGGCTGCTTTTTGAGCATTGATGCAATGACATCACGCAGAAGTCTATTATCTTCGATAAGCAGTATCTGGATTTTTTTCAATGAGTTTCCCGAATTTTTGTATGCAGCTGTAATTAGGATTATAGGATTTTCCTTTTTCCGAGGTAGCTGAATTCCCGCTCCGGACAATGAATCTACCCTTCTAACCATACCGAAAGTATATCGTCGACCGTGCGGCGCTGTCAACAGCCCCGGAAAATTGTAAGATGGGGAGGGATCCTAAGTCCCTTCACGCTCTCCGTCATTCGCCAAACCTGTGCTGTTTTTCACTCGATCTGATCGTGTTCATGGGATGTTTCTTTTCACGCCACCTTGTTCTCGGTGCCTGTTGCGCCGCAACGCGTGTGACATCGGATGGCTTCAACGAGCGCATCCGACCCAGGCCAACGTCAGACCCGGCAACCCATATGCACCGGTTAGATGGCCTGCTCTGGGAATCAATTCTCTTTAGCTCTTTTCTCGACGTAACGGCGCAGTTCGGCGAAAAAACTGCAATTTTGATTGGTTTGCATCTTGCCGACCTCCCTTTTCAAGAAATTGACATTAAAGGCCATTAGAACTTCGTCCGTCTTTCCTCGGTTCCAGGCCAGTGCAAAGTCAAATCCATGAAGATTAAAACCGTTCAGAGAACCTAAGCGATGCACATCTTTGAATTTGAGCTTATGATTCTCAAAACTCATCTCGCTGAATTTTCGGACATCTTTGAGTGCATCGGACTGTCTCTCTTTTTCATTTCTCTTGCCTGCGATGGCGCTGAAGATTCCAGCGGTAAGATCCATTCTAAATTCTCTCTCTATGATCGGTCTCGCGTTTTCCACCATTTGGAGAATCACCGCCTCTTGCGCTTTTTTGTTTCCTTCCAAATACCATACGGCCATCGCGTATCTCTTCCAAAAAATTAGCGAGCCGATGGCCATAACACCCGCTATCAGGGCAACGACGAATTTTCTCCAAACTCTCTTTCTGACCCTCGATCCGGTTCTGGCCATTATTTATTCTTGCTCTTATTGTAGAGGACGCCCTCTTCAAATCAACAGGACACCCAAGATCTTAACTTGTCTTCTCATCCGGCTTCTCTTTATTGTCCAAAGCATAGAAACCCCTTATTTTCTTTTGCCTCTCGCCGTCCTGCGCCCTTCCGTTATCGGATGGCGCGATGGACTCAGAAGAGTCCACCCGTGTTAATGCGGTTTTCATGCCAAATTCTTTCCGTATTCTCAGCGGGTCAAGGGACGAGCCTTCGCGGCGGAAGTAGACCCCCGGGTAAAGCCCGCCGCCCCGGCCGCCGTTGAGAATCACCCTTTTTAGATCAAGGGCATCCCGGCCATACGAATTGAGCCTGTCTTCCTTCAATGACTGAACGAAAGGAGAACGGGGTATCGGTCGAGATAAGCAAAAAGCGATTTTTCAGCGGACCCTAAATTGTCCTATAAAACAGCGTATTTCCTATAAAAGAGCATATTACCTGCCATGCTCTCCCGAAATGATCGTTAGGACCGGGCCATCCTTTTCAACCCATGTTTCGTAGGTATCAGGGCGTTGAAAGCAAGTCGCATTCATGAAAACGGAGAGGAAATAACGAAAATGAATTTGTGGGGTTGACTCATTTAAGAAAGCTTGAACCTTTACATGGCATCTGATAAAATTAAAAATACTAAAATGGGCACAAACCTGATGGCGAGAGTTCTGATCATCGATGATGATAAGCTCATTTGCGACTGGATCGCGAATGTCGTAACCCAGTTGGGGCATAGTTCATTTTATGCTCACACCCTCGAAGAGGGGCTCAGGAAAGCCCAATCCGAGCCATTCGATATCGTTTTTATCGATGTGCGCTTGCCCGACGGAAGCGGCTTGGAGATCATGCCGAAGATCAAAGCCGTCCGATCTTCCCCGGAAATCATCGTGATCACGGGACTCGGCGATCCCGATGAGGCCGAACTCGCCATCCAAGCCGGCGCCTGGGATTATTTGGAAAAGCCGGCTTCGTTCGAAACCCTCAAGCTCCCCATTCTCCGGGCTCTGGAATATCGAGCGGAAAGAAAACCGGGGAAGCCGCCGGCCGCTTTGAAAAGAAAGGACATTATCGGAGATTCACAAAAGATCACTTCTTGTCTGGACCTTCTTGTCCAGGCCGCCGGCAGCAACGTCAATGTTCTCATCACCGGCGAAACCGGAACCGGGAAAGAGCTTTTTGCAAAGGCTGTCCATACTAACAGCTCTCGGGCCAAAAGAAATTTTGTGGTCGTTGATTGCACGGCGCTTCCCGAGACGCTGGTGGAAAGCGTTCTTTTTGGGCACGAACGGGGGGCGTTCACCGGAGCCGATCGAAGCGAGGAGGGGTTGATCAAGCAAGCCGACGGAGGAACTCTTTTTTTAGATGAGATCGGGGAGCTGCCGTTTTTGATTCAAAAGCGATTCCTCCGGGTCATTCAAGAGCACCGCTTCCGCCCTGTCGGAGGACGTCAAGAAATCGAGAGCGATTTCAGGCTTGTGGCGGCGACAAACCGAAACTTGGAAAGCATGGTCCGGCAGGAACGATTCCGGGAAGATCTGTTCTTTCGGCTCCGGACTCTTATTATTGAATTGCCCCCGGTGAGAGAACTTCTCGAAGACATCAAAAAATTGACGGTCTTTTATATGAACGACTTGTGCGAGCGGTTTGGAATAGTACCAAAAGGAGCTTCTCCTGAATTCTGGGATGTCGTGACCGAATATAAATGGCCCGGCAATGTGCGAGAACTGATCCAGGCTCTGGAGAAAGCTTTGCTTTCGGCAAAAGATGAACCCATCCTGTTCCCGAAACACCTTCCGACGTATATTCGCATTCAGGTGGCCCGGAACTATTTCCCGAAGAAGCCGGCAAGCCAGGGTAAGCCAGAGATACGCTCGAGCGTTCCCAAAGTGCCGCCCAAATTGAGAGAGATTCGGAAAGCCGCCGTTTCTGAAGCCGAGCAACAGTATCTGAAGGACCTGATCTCTTTTGTGGGCGGAGATAACAACAAAGCCTGCCGGATTTCCGGCTTGTCCCGCTCAAGATTCTATACTCTTCTCAGAAAATACCGACCCGCTGATGGGCGTTAGCCGGCATGATGCCGGTCAGGGCCTTTAAAAAAACAGAGAATGAGTGCTCATTTACTGGAATAAGTGCTAGTTAAGAGAACAAATTGCTGCCGATTCCGGGGGAAAGCGGCTAATAAAATTTCCTCACCCCTATAAAAAACTAATTGTCCGGTTTTATGAATTTGGCAAGTTTCTTGCTTTTAATAGGCATAAAGAGAAATGGCGTAGATTCGTTTTTAAAGGAAAATTTAGACCCAATGCAGCTGCTTTTTTTTTCAAGTGGGGATGATCAAAATAAAAAGAGACTTGAGGCGGCCGTTCATAAGGTGGTCCCAGAAAGTCAAATAGAACTCTTCAAAAGACTGGATGACTTGAGGGAGAGACTCCGGATGACAATAGAACCGGATTCTATCGCAGTTCTCTCAGCTTCGAACCGAAAAGAGCTTCAGCAGATGCAGCTGCTCCGCGGGCTGCTCAAGGAGATTTATGTCGTCCTTGTTATCCCGGATCGAAAGAAGAGCACCATCAGACTCGCCCATCTCTTGTTGCCCCGATTCTTGAGCCAAAAAGAAAGTGATTTCACGGATCTCAAAATAGTCCTAGACAAAATGTATCAAAATTCTCATAAATTCGGGGGAATTTACTTTTCCGCGTTGCGCGATTTTCCCTCGCATTAAGCTCGGAATCGGCACCGCCCTTCATGAGAAATGAATATACCCGGGTGTTGATTGCTGTCAACGAGGCGAAACACAAATAACTGATTGTGTTGAAAATAATCAGGCGTTTCCTTTAAAATAGATGTCTTTCCCATGATCGGATCATCTTCGGCAAGGAGCACGAGGCATGGCCGCAGCGACGAAATATAATTACGCCCTGTCCAATCCGCTTTCGATCTTCCTGAACAAGGCGCCGCGCGATTTCGAACGGGCGGATTTTCTCAAGGTCATCGACCAGAAAGGGCTGGAGCGGGTGACCTTCCATTACACCGCTCTCGACGGCAAGCTCAAGGAGCTCAGGATCCCGGCGACGGACAGTGCCCAGATCGAATGCATTCTGGCCGAAGGGGAGCGCGCGGACGGTTCCTCGCTCTTCAAGGGCATGGTCGATACGGCCGTGTCCGACCTCTACATCGTCCCCGACTATAAGACGGCCTTTCTCAATCCCTTCGATGATAAAAGCCTCGATTTCATCTGCCGCTATCTGACCTGGGACGGCGAGCTGGCTCCGTTCGCTCTCGACAATATCCTGGCGCGGGCCGCGGCCCTCTTCCGGAAGAATACGGGATTCGAGCTCTACGCGCTCGGCGAGCTCGAGTTCTTTCTGCTGAGCGAGAGAGGGGACAACCTGTATCCCGTCCAGAAGCAGCAGGGCTATCACGGGGCCGCGCCGTACATCAAAAGCGGCCCCGTCATCAACGAGATGGTGAATCACATCGCCCAGATCACGGGCGCCGTCAAATACGCCCACAGCGAAGTCGGCTACGTCGAGTGCGTCGAAAGCGAGAAAGAGGAGATCCGGGGCAAGCGAGCCGAACAGCTCGAGATCGAATACCTGCCCCGGCCCATCGCCGAGATGGCCGACGACGTCGTCCTTGGCCGCTGGATCATCCGCAACGTCGCCCATCGACACGGCAGCGTGGCGACCTTCACTCCCAAAATCGAGGAGGGCGTCGCCGGCAATGGGCTGCACTTCCATCTGGCGCTGATGAAGGACGGCAAGAACGTGATCAACGGTCCGGACGGCCGGCTGTCCGTCCAGGCGCGCCGATTGATCGGCGGGCTCTTAGAATACGCCGATTCTCTGACCGCCTTCGGGAACACCGTCTCCTCGGCCTACCTGCGGCTCGTGCCGCACCAGGAGGCGCCGACGAGCATCTGCTGGAGCGACTGCAACCGAAGCGTTCTGATCCGGGTCCCGCTCGGCTGGACGAACCTTCACCACCTGTCCAAGATCCTGAACCCGCAGGACGGCTCGGAATTCCGAAGCGAGAACGGCCGGCAGACCGTCGAGCTGCGCAGTCCGGACGGCAGCGCGATCATCCATCTGCTTCTGGCCGGGATCAGCATGGCCGCCGGCTGGGCCTTTCGCGGGGACGCAAGCCTGTTGTTCAAGGAGGACAAGGCCCTCGATCTGGCCGAGAAATTGTATGTCAAGGGCAATATCTTTTCCGACAAAGTTCTGTTGAAGAAACTGCCCGTGCTCCCGGCAAGCTGTGTCGAATCGAGCCGGATCCTCCTCCAGAAGCGGGAGCTCTACGAGCGCGACGGGATCTTTCCGCCGAGCGTCATCGAGTATGTCGCCCGGCTTCTCCAGGCGGAGAACGACGAGTTCATGAACAAGAGGCTGATCGATCTTCCGGCCGACGACCGCCTCCACGAGACGCGCAAGATCATGCACAAGGACCTGCATAAGCACTGAAAAACCCGGGGCGCGACCCCTTCGAAGGAAACGCGGCGCGCCCCGGTCTCGTTGACCCGATCGCATGCGCAAAGAGACCATGTCGCCCAAGGACCGGTGGATGGCGGTCCTCCGCCGCCAGTCGCCCGACCGCGTCCCCATGGATTACTGGGGAACGGACGAGGCTACCCGGGCCCTGATGGCCCATCTCCGCTGCGGCACGAAGCGCGAGGCGCTCGAAAAGCTGCATGTCGATTTCGCGGTCGAGGTCAAGCCCGGCTATGTCGGCCCTCCCATGCCGCCGTTGACCGACGTCTTTGGCTGCCGATTCCGCTGGGTGGAATACGGGACGGGCGCCTATGACGAATGCGTTCATTTTCCGTTGGCGGCGTTCCGATCAATCGGCGAAATCAAAGCTCATTATTCCTGGCCGAATCCCGACTGGTGGGATTACGGCTCGCTCGGCCGCCAGCTCCGCGGCTTGGAGATGTACCCGGTGCAGGGCGGCGGGTCCGAGCCTTTCCTGATCTACAAGAACCTCCGCGGCCAGGAGCAGGCTTTCATCGACCTGATCGAGAACCCCGACATCGTCCATTATTGCTTGGACACATTGTTCGATCTGGCCTACGAGAACACGCGCCGGATCTTCGAGAGAATCCCCGGGAAGGTCACGTTCAGCTACGTGGCCGAGGACATGGGCGGCCAGACCGACCTCATGATCTCAGTCCGGCATATCCGCGAATTCCTTCTGCCGGGCATGAAGCGGATCATGGACCTGGCCCACCAAGCGGACGCCTACGTCTTCCATCACAATGACGGCAGCTGCCGCCGGATCCTGCCGGACATGATCGAGGCCGGCATCGACCTCCTCAACCCGATCCAATGGCGTTGCCCCGGCATGGAGCGGGCGGAACTGAAAAGGGATTTCGGGGACAGGATCGTCTTCCACGGGGCGATGGACAATCAACAGACCCTGCCCTTCGGCACGATCGATGAGGTCCGGCGGGAGGTCCTCGATAACCTCCGGATCATGGGGGAGGGGGGCGGTTTTATCCTGGCCCCCTGCCACAACATTCAGCCCTTGACGCCGCCCGAGAACGTCGTGGCCATGTATGAGACGGGCTACGAGAACGGCTGGTTGTGAAGGGAATCTGCCGAAGCGCGCCCGAGTCCCCGAAAATCTAGGAGCGGTCCGGGAGATTCCGGTGTTTGAGAAATTCCGGCTTCAGGGTCGTCCAGAGGGACTGGAACCTTTCTTGAAGCGCTTCATAGACGTCGAAATGGCCGGGATCCGGATCCACGGAGGGCCTTTCGATCTTGACCATCTTCGAGCAGAGCTCGGTGATCCCCGGATCTTCGCCTTTCGCCCGCAAGAACGTCCAGATGGATTGAAGGGCCGCGCCGTAGGCGGCGGCCTCCCGTTCGCGCGGCGTCACGACGGGCTTCTGGAGAATGTCGGCCGCGATCTGCATCCAGAGCCTGTTCTTCGATCCCCCGCCCGTGGCCCGGATCTCGATCGTGTCCAAACCCAGCTCTTTCATCCGGGCGAATCCATAGCCGATGTTCAAAATCGTTCCCTCCATGACCGCCCGGGCCATCGGCGCAGCCGCGAAATTCCCCCGGTTCAAGCCGAAGAACACGCCGGACGCTTGGGGAAGGGCGGGGACCCGTTCGCCATCGAGAAACGGCAGGAAAACGAGGCCTTGGGATCCGGCCGGCGCCTCTGAGGCGAGGAGTTCGAGCGTTGCGTTATCGAGCCTGAAGAGGCTTTTGATGGCTTCCGTCGCCCCCGTCATGTTCAACGTGCAGAGCAGCGGCAGCCAGCCGCCGGTCCCGTCGCAGAACGCGGCGATCTCGCCGGCGGGATCGACGACCGGCTTTTCGGAAAAGCAGGAACATGTCCCCGAGGTTCCGAGACTCAACATGCAGACGCCCGGCGCCACGATCCCCGTGCCGATGGCCGCCATCATGTTGTCGCCGCCGCCGCTCGAGACGAGGACTTTCTTCAGGCCGAACTTCGCGGCGAAGCTCTCTTGAATGGTGCCGACGGGCTCGCTGGGATGACAAAGCGCGGGAAGTTTCTCCGCCAGGCCGGGATCGACGGCCTCGATCGCTTCGGCTTGCCATTCCCGACGCCGAACGTCCATGAGCCCGGTGCCCGATGCGTCGCCGTGTTCCATATGGAGCTTTCCGGTCAGGTGGTAATTGAGATAATTATGGGGCAGCTGGACGGTCGCCAAACGCTTGAACCGGTCCGGCTCGTGTTTCTTGAACCAGAGGATCTTGGAGGCCGTGTATCCGACGGCGAGATCCAGCCCGAGTTTTTCGATCACGGCATCGCGTCCGCCGAGCTTGTCGATGATCTCCCGGGTCTCTTCGATCGTCGCCGTGTCGTTCCAAAGCTTGGCCGGACGGATGACTGTCCCGTCCCTGTCCAACGGGACGAATCCATGCTGTTGACCGGATACGCCCGCGGATACGATCCGAGCGGCGTCGATACCGGCCGCCCTCAAAGCGACGGATAGCGCCGTTTCCAGAGCCTCGATCCACGTGGCCGGATCCTGCTCGTTCTCTCCCGGTTTCAAGCCGGGGATCATGACGTGGGGCGCGAAACCCCTCCCCTGGACTTTTCCCGTCCTGATGTCGACGACCAGGACCTTCGTCCCCTGGGTTCCGGAATCTATGCCGACGGCGAACATGGTGAGCCTGATCAATAGGATCGAACGAATTTCATCATAGCAGAACCCGGGTCGTTTTCGCAAGCCGCTTCGAGCGCTTAAAACGTCTCCGCGGAACGCTCCGTTCCGATTGACAGATTCGCGGTCTCTATATTAAGGTCCTTCTCATGAAGCTGACCCTCGTCGACGGGCTGGTCATTTTCGCCTATTTCGCCCTGAACCTGGGGATCGGGCTTTATTATCGGAGACGAGCGACGAGAAGCGTTTCCGATTTTTTCGTTTCGGGACGGAAAGTGACCTGGTGGCTGGCCGGGACGTCCATGGTGGCAACGACGTTCGCCGCCGATACGCCGCTGGCCGTCACCGGGCTCGTGGCCAGGAACGGGATTTCCGGCAACTGGATCTGGTGGAGCATGGCCGCCAGCGGCATGCTGACCGTGTTCTTTTACGCCCGCCTCTGGCGCCGGGCCGGCGTCCTGACCGACGCTGAATTCGCCGAGATCCGGTACAGCGGCCGGCCGGCCCGTTTTTTACGCGGCTTCAGGGCTTTTTACCTCGGCCTGCCCATCAACTTGATCATTATGGGTTGGGTGAACCTGGCCATCGTCAAGATCCTCATGCTCGTCTTGGGAGTGACCAAGATCGAGGCGCTGGCCATCGCCATCGGGATCATGGCCGTCACGGCCTTTATCTCCACGCTGTCCGGACTCTGGGGGGTCCTGGTCACGGACCTTTTTCAGTTCGTCCTGAAAATGGGCATGGTCATCGTCCTGGCCGTCTTTGCCGTCCGTTCCGTGGGCGGGATGGCCGGCCTTATCGGGGGAGTCCGTGCCGTCGAGCGAGGGGGCGGCGGGTCCCTGCTCTCGTTCGTGCCCGATCTGAATTCGACCTGGATGCCCTTGATCACGTTTTTTGTCTATGTCGCCGTCAACTGGTGGGCCACCTGGTATCCGGGAGCCGAGCCGGGCGGGGGCGGTTTCGTCGCCCAGCGGATCTTCTCCGCGAAGAACGAAAAGCATTCGGTCCTGGCCACCCTCTGGTTCAACGTCGCCCATTACGCGCTTCGGCCCTGGCCCTGGATCCTCGTCGCCCTGGTCGCCGTCGTCAAATTCCAAAACGACCCCGCCTTCATCGCCGATCCCGAATCCGGATATATCCGCGTTCTCCTCGCGGACCTCCCGGTTTCGCTGCGCGGCCTGATGCTGGCCGCGTTCGCCGCGGCCTATATGTCCACGATCGGGACGGAGCTCAACTGGGGAGCCAGCTATCTGGTCAACGATCTGTACCGGCGCTTCATCGTCAAGGGCCGAACCGAAAAGCACTATGTCGCGATCTCCCAGGCGATGACCATCCTCTTGATGGTCCTCTCGGCCGTCGTCACGTTCTTCATGTCCTCGATCGCCGACGCCTGGAAGTTCATGATCGCCATCGGCGCGGGCACGGGTCTGGTCTATCTGCTCCGCTGGTTCTGGTGGCGGATCAACGCCTGGAGCGAGGTCTCGGCCATGATCGCCGCGCTGGCGACGTCCCTGACGGTCAAATACGGCTTTCGCCTCCAGGAGAGCCGGCCCAAGGACTTCGCCCTGATCGTCCTCATCACCGTCGCGGTGACGACGGCCGTCTGGCTGACCGTCACGTTCCTGACCAAGCCCGAACCGAAAGAGGTCCTTCTCGATTTTTATAGGCGTATCCGTCCTAACGCCGCGCTCTGGGGACCGATCGCCAGGGAAGCGACGGACGTCATACCTCAAAAGGACGGCCTGTTCAATCTGCTCGACTGGATCTGCGGTGTGCTCATGATCTATTCCTTTCTCTTCGGCGCGGGAAAGATCATCTTCGGGGAGCTCGGCACGGGCCTGGCTTTCCTGTCGGCCGGGGCCGTTTTCGGAGCGGTGATCTACTTCGATCTGAGCCGGAGAGGTTGGGAAACGGTCGGCAAATAAAAGGATCGGGTCGAAGGAAGTCCGTTTCTCCACGGCGGCCGGGGCGGCGGCCGGGGCTCCAGACTTTGTCTGGGGATCCATTTCCGCCGTACTCAGCCGCGTATTTACATCGCGGGTGAGTGCCCCGGGCTTTGCCCGGGGGTCCACTTCTGCCGCGAAGGCTCGTCCCTTGATGCGCCCTATTTGGGGCCGGAGTCTTGTGTCCCCCTTGAATATATAATAATATTTTATCGAGGTGTTCTGATGAAAAACGTCGTCGCCTTCGGCGAGATCCTGCTCAGGCTTTCTCCCCCGGACCGGGAGAGGTTCTTTCAATCGCCCCGCTTTCAGACATTTTTCGGCGGCGCCGAAGCCAATGTCGCCGCTTCTCTGGCTCAGTTTGGGCATTCCGTCCGGTTGATCTCGGTCCTCCCGAAGAACGAGATCGGATCGGCCGCCGTTCGGGCCCTTCGTCTTCTGGGTGTGGAGACGGACCATCTTCTCCGGAAAGGGACCAGGCTCGGCCTCTATTTCGTGGAGATGGGGGCCAATCAAAAGCCGACGCAGGTGATCTATGACCGCGAAAATTCGGCGCTGGCCGAGGCCCGGCCGGGGGACATCGATTGGGCCGGAGCCCTTGCGGGAAGGGATTGGCTTCACGTGACGGGCATCACCCCGGCCCTGAGCCGGAGCGCGGCCGACCTGACGCTGGAAGCGGTCAAGGCGGCCCGGTCGATGGGTTTGGCCGTCTCCGTGGACCTCAACTATCGGGCCATGTTATGGAATTACGGCCTCCCGGCCCCCGAGGTCATGGGCGAGATCTTCAACTTCGCCGACCTGGGGATCGCCAACGAAGAGGACTGTCAGAAAGCTCTGGGGATCCATCCTCCTATTTCGAACCAGGGCGAAAGACCGGATCTCAAGGGCTTTGAACGATTGACGCTCGAGGTGATGGAGCGGTTCCCCCGATTGACGCGCTTGGCCGTCACCTTGCGGGAAAGCCGCAATGCCGACCAAAACGTCTGGTCGGCCGTTCTCCGAAATCGCGAGGAATGTCTCACGGGCGCAGCTTACGAGATCACCGACATCGTCGATCGCATCGGGGCCGGAGACGCTTTCGCCGCCGGCTTGATCCACGGGCTCGACGTCCTCTCCTCCGATCGTGAAGCCTTGGAATTCGCCTTGGCCGCCTCCTGCCTGAAACATTCCATCCCCGGAGATTTCAATCTCGTCTCGGAGCGGGAGGTCCTGGCCTTGATGCGGGGAGACCGGTCCGGCCGGGTCCGGAGATGAGGAGGACGCCGTGAAGCGCGAGGACGCCCTCGAGATCATTCTGACGACGAAGATCATCGCCGTCATCCGGATGTCAAACCCGGCCAAGCTCCGGTCGGTCGTCGAAGCGATCCAGCGCGGCGGGGTGAAGGCGATCGAGATCACGCTGACCACGCCGGGGGCGTTGGACTCCATCCGGGATATGGCCGCGGCCAAGCCGGCCGGCGTCCTCATCGGCGCGGGAACGGTCCTTGACGCCGCGTCGGCCGCCACGGTCATCCGGGCCGGGGCGGATTTCGTCGTCTCTCCCGTTCTGGATCGCGAGGTGATCCGGGTCTGCCGCGAGAGCGATACGTTCGTGGCGCCGGGCGCCTTCACTCCGACCGAGATCCTCGCCGCCTGGAGGCTGGGAGCGGACGTGGTCAAGGTCTTTCCCGCCACGTCGGTCGGTCCGAAATTTTTCAAGGACATGAAGGGCCCATTCCCCCAGATCCGGCTCATGCCCACGGGCGGCGTGGATCTCGTCAATGCCGCGGATTTCATCGGCCACGGTGCCAGCTGCGTGGCCATCGGCACCGCCCTGCTCGATCCGAAATCGATCGCGAACGATGATTGGGAGGGGCTGACGGCCAAGGCCGAGGCGCTCGTAAAATCGCTGAGCCAGGCCGGCGCCGGGCCGCGCAGATAGATCGAATGAACGAGCTGAAATTCATCAGCATTTTCAACGATGTCCTCGGCCCCGTCATGCGGGGGCCGTCGAGTTCGCACACGGCGGGATCCTATCACATCGCCAAGGTCGGCCGCTCGCTGTTGGGAGAGGAACCGGTTTCCGCGACCTTCACCTTCGATTTGGACGGTTCCTACGCCGCCACGTTCAGCCAACAGAGCGCGGACAAGGCCTTCGCCGCCGGCCTGTTGGGGTGGGACCTGACCGATGAACGGTTCGGCCGGGCTTTGGACATCGCCGCAGAGCAGGGTTTGACCCTGAAATTCAAGATCGCCCCCCTCGATGGAGCGGACCACCCGAACTCGGTCAAGATCGGCCTCGGCGGCCGGGAAGGCGGGGAGCTCCACCTGCTGGCGAAATCCACGGGCGGCGGCGGCTTTCTCATTCAACGGTTCGAGGACTGGCCTGTCGCGATCGACGGCAAGAGCTTCGAAACCTATGTGTTGATGGACAGAAACGACACGGCCGGGATCGAAGAGATCCTGAATTCCTACGGCGAAGCCGCAAGCCTGTCCGAAGGTCTTCGTCAGGAAGCCGTGCTTCTCTCCGTGCGCGGCCCGGAAGCGCCGACCTTCGATGGGCGTCTGGCCCTCGAGCGGATGAGCGGTGTCCGAAAAATCTGGAGCGTCCGGCCCGTTTTCTATACGCGCAAAGGGCCGTCGCTTTTCGACAGCGCCGAAGCGATGGTCCGCTTCGCCGAGGACGCGAGTCTGACCTTGGGTCGGGCCGCTCTGGAATACGAAGCGCGGCTTCTCGGTTTGAGCGAGAAGGAGGCGATGGGCGAAATGCTTCGCCGGTATGGGGTCATGGCCGCGGCGGCGGACCGGGGGCTCCGCGAAGAGAACGTCAAAATGAAGCTCCTTCGGCCGAGCGCGGGCCGCATCCTGGAAGCGGAGAAGGCCGGTCGCCTGGCCGTCGGCGGTGTCCACGCGAGAGCCGCCGCCCGGGCTCTGGCGGCCTTGCATATCAGCAACAGCGGAGGGGTGGTCTGCGCGGCGCCGACGGGCGGCTCAGCGGGCGTCATCCCCGGCGTCATCACGACCCTGGCCGAGGAACGGGGATGGGATACGGACCGCGTCGGGTTGGCGCTCTTCGCCGCCGGAGCGATCGGGCTCATCATCGCCAGACGGGCGACGTTCGCGGCCGAGGTCGCCGGCTGTCAAGTGGAGATCGGAGCCGCGGGGGCCATGGCGGCAGCGGCTGTGGTCGAGGGCTCCGGCGGGACGGCCCGGCAAGCCGCCAACGCCGCGGCCATTTCGCTCCAGAACACGATGGGCTCGGTCTGCGACCTTGTCCAAGGACTGTGCGAGATCCCGTGCCATACGCGGAACGCCTTGGCGGCCTCGTCCGCTTTCGTCTGCGCGGACCTGACGATGGGAGGCTATTTGAACCCGATCCCCCTCGACGATACCGTCGACGCCGTCTTCCAATCGGGCCGGATGCTTCCCCCGGAGCTCCTCTGCACGTCCCAGGGCGGTTTGGCCGTGACCCCCTCAGCCCTGGCTCTGAAACAGAGGAGATGAAGGAAGACAAGGAAGGAGCCGTGGATGAAGAAACGTCTGGATCATAGACCTGCCGTCTTCAGCTTTCTCCTGGCCGTCGCCGGTCTTTTTCTCTGCCTGACCGGTCTTCTGCGCAGCGCCCAGAAGACCGCTCCGACCGAAGCCCCTTTGCAGTCTCATATCCTTTCTCATGCCGACTGGTGGCAAAGCCAGTACGGATCCTCGAAAACGGCATGGACGGACGCGTTCGGCGAGGATTATCAAAACAGCAACAGCGGACCCGCCTGCGCGGTCATGGTCATCAATTATAAGAAGCGGGCCCGGATCTCGGCCGACCTGGGAAGTTTTTCCGATTCGAGATATCCGAAGATTCACACGGACGCTCGCTGGAAATTCTGCCGGGCCAACGCCGGCAAAGGCTATCCAGGCGGGTTCGCCGACGACGACCAGGCCGAGGTGAGCGGACGCGATCTGGTCGATGTCCTCGGAAGCGAGGACATTCCGGTCCTGCTTCACGCCGGAAAGAGCGAGGTCACCTTCGACCGGATCGCGACGGCCATCGGCCGGTACAGCCTGGTGATCTGTCGGGTCGATCCGGCTTCGTATTTCGCCGACGAGAAACCGGGAGGGGGACGTTGGACCGTCGTCTACGGATACGATGGCCTCTCGGTCTACGTCAATGACCCCGGCCGGCCCGAAGGCCGGACCAAAAAAGTCGCTCGCCGGGATTTTCTGAAGGCCCTCCAAAACGCCGACCGCGGAACGAATCCCGTCCTTCTGGAATGCGTGGTGATGGTCGGAAATTACCCCGATGGATGGCATGCCGATACCCGGTCCCGGATGTTCGTCGAGTATTACAAGGGCGTGGCGCCGGAGATCGGCTTTCCCTTCGATAACGGCGGCACCTACGCCGTCCACGCGGTCGGACTGTGCATCGTTCAGGATTTTCTCAAGCCCCCGGCCGATCCATCCACGGCCGAGAAAAGCACGAGCCTGCTCTGCCTGAATCCGGCGCTGGGCCGGATCTTCTGGGTCAA
>JAUYDS010000192.1 GCA_030691735.1 Candidatus Aminicenantota bacterium | reverse complement strand
CCCTCACCCCCCTTTAGAAAAGGGGGGATGGGAATTCGGCACATGTCCCCATTTTAATCAATTTATGCCTGGAGCGAGGTGATCGTCACGACGTGGACGATGTCCTCGACCGAACAGCCGCGGGACAGGTCGTTGACCGGCTTGTTCAGTCCCTGGAGGATGGGGCCGACGGCCTGGGCTTTGGCCAGCCGCTCGACGAGCTTGTAGGCGATATTCCCGGACTGGAGATCGGGGAAGATGAGGACGTTGGCCTGGCCGGCGATGGGGCTTCCGGGCGCCTTGGATTTCCCGATTCGGGGAATAATGGCAGCGTCGGCCTGCAGTTCGCCGTCGATTTTGAGGCCGGGCGCTTTTTCCTTGGCGATGGCCAGGGCGCTCTTGACCTTGTCGATGAGCTCGTGCTTGGCGCTGCCGTAGGTCGAGAACGAGAGAAGCGCCACCCGCGGCTCCATGCCGCAGAGGACGCGGCCGGTCTCGGCCGAGGCGATGGCGACCTCGGCCAGCTCTTTGTCCGTCGGGTTGGGCATGACGGCGCAGTCGGCGAAGATGAACATGCCCTGGTCGCCGTACTCGCAGTCGGAGACGATCATGATGAACGAGCTCGAGACGATACTGATGCCCGGCTTGGTCTTGATGAACTGGAGGGCGGGCCGGACCGTGTCCGCCGTCGAATGCTGGGCGCCGGAGACGAGGCCGTCCGCTGCTCCCTTGTGGACCATCATCGTCCCGTAGAAGACCGTGTCCTTCATGACCTTGCGGGCCTCTTCGAGCGTCATTCCCTTGGCCTTGCGCAGCTCATAGTAGGTGGAGGCGTAATCGTCGAATTCCTTGGCCGTTTCGGGATCGACCGAGGGGACGGCGCTCACATCCACCCCCTGCTCCTTGGCCACGGCCTCGATCTTTTCGCGGTTGCCGATGAGCGTGACGAGGGCGAGCTTCTCCTGGGTGATGAGGCTCGCCGCCTTGACCGTGCGGGGCTCCGTGCCCTCGGGCAGGACGATCCGTTTGGGATTCTTGCGGGCTTTGTCCTTGAGGCTTTCGAGAAGATTCATATAAGGGCTCCTTCCTCTCTTGAGGTACACATACGGTATGTGTACCTCCTTCATATCCCGGCGTAGAAGTCGTTCCCTTTGTCGTCGACCAGGATGAAGGCCGGAAAGTCCTTGACCGTGATCTTGAAGATCGCTTCCATGCCGAGCTCCGGATACTCGAGGACCTCCTGCTTGGTGATGCAGTCCTTAGCCAGCCGGGCCGCCGGGCCGCCGATCGAGCCGAGATAGAACCCGCCGTATTTCTTGCAGGATTCCGTCACGCCCTTGGACCGGTTCCCCTTGGCCAGCATGACCAACGAGCCGCCCCGGGCTTGGAAGAGCGGGACGTAGTCGTCCATGCGGCCGGCCGTGGTCGGGCCGAACGAGCCGGAGGCGTATCCCGGCGGGGTTTTGGCCGGGCCGGCATAGTAGATGATGTGGTCCTTGAAATACTGAGGCAGGTCCTCGCCGCGGTCGAGCCGCTCCTTGAGCTTGGCGTGGGCGATATCGCGCCCCACGATGATCGGGCCGTTGAGCGAGAGAATCGTGGCCACGGGAAACTTGCTGAGCGCGGCCCGGATCTCGGCCATGGGCCGGTTGAGGTCGATCGGGACCACCGTCCCGCTCAGTTTGAGGTCGCGGGGGAGGTATTTGGCCGGTTCGGTCTCGAGCTTCTCCAGGAAGATGCCGTCGCGGTTGATCTTGGCCGTGATGTTCCGGTCGGCGTTGCAGCTCAGGCCCAGGCCGATGGGACAGGAGGCGCCGTGGCGGGGGAGCCGGATGACGCGGACGTCGAGAGCGAAGTATTTGCCGCCAAACCCGGCCCCGAGGCCGAGCTTCCGGGACGCCTCGAGGAGCTTCGCTTCGAGCTCCAGGTCGCGGAAGGCGCGGCCGGAGGCGTCGCCCTTCGTCGGCAGGGTGTCTAAGGTGCGGGCCGAGGCGAGCTTAACGGTCTTGAGGACCATCTCGGCCGACGTCCCGCCGACGACGACCGCGAGATGATAGGGCGGGCAGGCCGCCGTGCCGATATTCTTGATCTTGTTGATCAGGAACGTCGGCAGGGACTCGGGATTGAGGACGGCTTTGGTTTCTTGAAAGAGGTAGCTCTTATTGGCCGAGCCGCCTCCCTTGGCGATGAACAGGAACTTGTACTCGTCGCCGTCGACGGCGGTGATGTCGATTTGCGCCGGAAGGTTGGAGCCGGTGTTCTTCTCGTCGTACATGGTCAGCGCGGCGTTTTGGGAGTAGCGGAAATAGTTCTTGGTGTAGGCGTTGAACACGCCCCGCGACAAGGCCTCGTCGTCGCCGCCGCCCGTCCAGACCGCCTGGCCTTTCTTGGCGTTGATGACGGCGGTTCCCGTGTCCTGGCACATCGGCAGGACGCGCTCGGCCGAGATCACGGCGTTCCGCAGGAGCTCGGTGGCGACATATTTATCGTTGGCCGAGCTGTCCGGATCGTCGAGGATCTCGCGGAGCTGTTTGAGGTGTGAAGCGCGGAGGAGAAAAGCGACGTCCGTGAAGGCCTGTTCGGCCAGGAGGGTCAATCCCTCCGGCGAGACTTTGACGATGTCGCGGCCTTCGAACGAGCCTCTGGAGACGTGGTCTTTGGTCAGGATCCGGTACTCCGTGGAGTCCGGACCGAGGGAAAACATGGGACTGTAAAGAAATTCGGCCATGATGACGCTTCTCCTTTCGGAAATCTATCAAGCCGGAAGTTTGTTCTGGATCTTTTTGAGGGCGATCGAAGCGACGTTGCGGACTTCCTTGCGCTCGCCTTTTCGGGCGAGGAGCTTTTTCAGCGGAGCCGCGGCTTTGATGTCCCCGATCTCTCCCAGAATCCGGGCCGCGCGGAAACGCGTCGTCCAGGTCGGGCTTCCCAACGCCTCGATCAGGGGCGGGACCGCATCGTGTCCGAAGTTCATGAGGGCGTTCTCGGCGCTCTCCCTGACGCTCCAGTGCGGATCGGCCATCGTCTTCAGCAAAGGAAGGATGGATTTCTTGTCGTGGAAAAGCCCGAGAAGGCGGGCCGACAGCGACCGGACCTCCCGGGATTTGTCCTTGAGCCCATGCAGGGCCGTTTCAAGGACTCCCGCCTGTCCTGCCCCGATGGTCCGCAGGGCGCGGATGGCCTCGGCCCGGATGAAGTCCGCCCTGTCCTTCTTGACGAGGCCGATGAGCAGCTTGACGGCCTCAGGGCCGTCCAGCTTACCCAAAGCCCGGACCACTTCGAAGCGGACGTTGTCCGAATCGTCCTTGAGCGATCGGGCGATCTGGGGGGCGAGCGACGGATCGCCGACCTCGGCCAGGACCTTGATCGCGCAGCAGCGGCCCCAGGCGGCGCAGCCGATCTGGGCCAAGGCCTGCATGGCCGCTTCTTGAACATCGGGCAGGCCTTCATCGACAATCCCTTTGAGCAATTTCACGGCGCGGTGGTCCTCCAGACCGCTGATGGCCTTGATGGACCGGATCTGGAGTTCAGGGTGGAGCCGGTCGGCCGCGTCCTTGAGCAGGGGTTCGATATCCGAGCTGTTGAAGGAAAGAGTCGGCAGGAGAAGGTTGGTCACGGCCGGACCGAAGCGGACGAGGGCGTTCACAGCCGCCTGCCGGACGATGAAATAGGAACTGCGGAGGTGGCCGATCAGGGAGGGAACGGACTTGGGATCGCCGATTTTTCCCAAGGCCAGGAGGATCGCCCGCAGGGCGAACTTGTCCCGCTCCCGCGATAGGGCGTTCAGGAGGGGCATGGTCGCCATTTTTCCATAGCGGATGATGGCCCCGGCCGCTTTTTCCTGGACCTTCCCGACATTGTCCTGGATCTTCTGGACGAGGGCTTCGATACTGGCCTTGTCGCCGATCATCCCCAGGGCTTCGGCGGCGCTGGCCCGGACCTGCCATTCGGTGTCCTGAAGCAGCCCCATCAGATAGGGGACGGATTGGCGCGATTTGAGCTTCCCAAGGGCCCGGGCGACGTTCGAGCGGATCATCGGGGAGGAATTGTTGAGGGCTTCGTGGAGGGGGGGTAAACTATCTGCGCCGAACTCCTTGAACCCATCGACGGCCAGACCGACGATCTCCTCGTTCTCCAGCGAGAGCATGTGGATCAGGATGTGGATGAGGCGGACATCGCGACGGTCGAGGATCTCCTGGACCTTGCCCATCAGCTCCGTGACGGCCTGCGTCCGGACGATCCATTCCGGGTCTTCGACGGCCTTCAGGAGAAAGTCGATGACCCGGTAGTCGCCCAGTTTCCCCACGGCCGCCACCGCGGCCTGACGGATGTTGGCCGCCGTCGAGCGGAAAATCTTGGGCTTGATGAGCTCCTCGATGGCCTCCGCCCGGCCGAACCGGCCGAGCGAGATCACCGCGGCGTGCTGGATGTCGGGATTGGGATCGTTGAGCTTATCAACGAGGACGGGATAGACCTCGTCGCGGGGTTCGTATCCCAGCTCCATGATCGCCGAGCGGACGATTGAGGCATCCTGGCCTTCCCGGACGACCTGGAAGATGGGTTCCAACGGTTTCTGAGCTTTGGATTCCACGTCAGACCCTTTCGATGTAGCCTTTGCAGTCTCCGTCGATGTTGAACGACTTCACCTGGTAATCGCAGTCGATGTTCGCCAGCGACTTGACCGCGGCCCGAAAACAGCCGATCCGGGCGCAGGTCAGGTCGCGGATGGAGAATCCTTCCTCGATCAGCGACTGGCAGCTCTTGAGATAAACGCAGTCGTGGACGGTGATCATGACGTGGGACGGATTGACCTCGACGACCTCGAAGTGACTGGCGTCCCGGAAGAGCCCGCCGGCGATCCCGATCTGGATGTAGTTCTCGACGGCGTTTCGAATCGAGTCCGACTTGTTGATCTGCATCCCGTATTCGTCGCCCAGGAGGTGGAGATAGTATTGGACGGAATGTTCGTAGGCCCTCTCGCTGAAGACCCGCGGCCGGGTTCCGTGAAAGTCCCGGGCCGTCTCTTCGAGCGAGCTCAGCCAGGCCAGGGCCACGAGCCAGCCGGCTTCTTCGCGATCGATGATATCCATGATGCCTTCCTTTATTTTGTTTTCGTCGTTTTGGCCGCCGCCGCGGTCCCCGTCAGGCTAAGCCGCTCCAGTTCCTTCCGGACGGCCTCTGCCGTCACGGTCCGGCCGATGTCCGCGCCGAACTTGGCGGCCAGGCCGGCGGCGTCGGCCTTCGGGTTCTGGGCCCACAAGAGAACGAGCCGGGCGGTCTCCTCGGGCCGGAAAGCTTCGGACCGTTTGGCCGGAGCTTCGACGGCCGGCTTGGGCTCGCAGGCCGGCGTCGCCTCCAGGATCCGCCGGGTGTCCCGGGCGATGGCCAGTTCCTCATTGGTCGGGATGACCAGGATCTTGATCGGCCCGGAGCTGATGTCGCGCTCGTTGCGCTCGTTCTTGGCCGGGTCGAGGACGATCCCGAGGTCGGTCATCCCTTCGGTGACGAGCCGGCGGACCAGGCGGGAGTTCTCGCCGATGCCGCCGGTGAAGACGATGGCGTCCACCCGCCCCAGGGCGGCCATGTAGGCCCCGATGTATTTCCGGACGTGATAGCAGTAGATCTCGATGGCCAGCCTGTGGCGCTCGCTGCCGCGGGCGGCCTCCTGTTCGATCTCGCGCATGTCGTTCGACGTCTCGGTCAGCCCGAGCATGCCGCTGTTCTTGTTCATGATCGAGTCGATCTCTTTGGTCCCGAGCTTTTCGCGGTCCATGATATAGGGGACGAGGGCCGGATCGATGCTGCCGCAGCGGGTGCCCATGACCAGTCCTTCGAGCGGCGTGAAGCCCATGGTCGTGTCGATGGACCGGCCGCCGTCGACGGCGGTGATGCTCGCCCCGTTGCCCAGGTGGCAGGTGATGATCTTGAGGTCCTTCTGGGGCCGCTTCAGGAAGTCCGCGGCGCGGTGGGCGACATAGTTGTGGGACGTCCCATGGAAACCGTAACGGCGGATGCGCAATTTCTTGTAGAGGATGTAGGGCAGGCCGTAGATGAAGGCCTTGGGCGGGATGGTCTGGTGGAAGGCCGTGTCGAAGACCCCGATCTGGCGGACGCCGGGCAGAAGCGCTTCGCAGGCTTCGATCCCCTTGAGGTTGTGGGGATTATGCAGAGGCGCGAACTGGATGCATTTGCGGATGGTGGCCTTGACCGTCTCGGTGATCAGGACCGAATCCGAGAAATCCTCGCCGCCGTGCACGACGCGGTGGCCGATGCCGTCGATCTCGCCTTTGTCGCGGATGACGCCGTGCTGGGGATGGAGCAGCAGGGACAGGACGATCTCGATGGCCACCTCGTGGTTCTTGACCTCCCGGATCTCGCGGATCTTGTTTTTCGCCTCGGGCTGATAGGTGATGATGGCGTCGCTCGAGCCGATCTTCTCGACGATGCCCTTCGCCAACAGGCTCTCATCCTCCATCCGGATGAGCTGGAACTTGATGGACGAACTGCCGCTGTTCAGGACCAGGACTTTCATGACGGTTATGATCTCCTCATCGTATGAATGCGTCTAGCGTGATCGAATGAACGAATATGATAGACGCAATAGATAGGGGTGTCAAGGCGACCCGTCCGCTTGGATTCCCTGGATTGTCCTTTGCAGAGGACACTGATTTCGGTTAATTTCGGTGACAGATAACGCAATCCTTAATCCCCCCAACCCCCCTTTAAAAAAGGGGGGGGAATATTTCCCCCCTTTCCTAAAGGGGGGTGAGGGGGGATTAGAGATGACCATGCCTGTCATCGAAACCTGGAGAAAGAACCATTGAGTTTGGCATAAAGTTTGCTTATATTATTAGAAGGAGGGATGAACATGAAAAAAATCATTTTTGCCGTCCTCATAGTTCTTTTCTTGTCCGCGAGCTGCATCATTTATGTCCCGAGGGACGTCAACCGCCAACCGCGGCCAAGAGACTATCCGCAGGACAACGTCGGCGATTACGGCGACACGAATCTCTCCTATTTCTATGAGTATCTGTCGCCTTACGGCGCCTGGGTGCGCTTCGCGCCGCACGGGTATGTCTGGGTTCCGCGCCATATGGGCTACCGCTGGCGTCCTTATACGATGGGCTATTGGACCTGGACCGACTATGGTTGGACGTGGGTCTCGGAGGAAGAATGGGGCTGGGCCTGCTTCCACTACGGCCGCTGGGGCTTCGACGATGATATCGGCTGGTTCTGGGTTCCCGGCACCGTCTGGGCCCCGGCCTGGGTCGTCTGGCGTTCGGGCCCGTCCTATTTCGGCTGGGCGCCGGTCCCGCCCGGGATCGAATTCAGCCGGAGTTTCGGCTTCCGGTCCGGAACGTTCGATGTCCCCGGCCACTACTGGATCTTCGTGGAATCGCGATATTTCATGGACCGCCGTCTCGATTCGTACATCTTCCCGTCCGAGCGCAACCTGACCGTCATCCGCTATACCCAACTCCATCAGAACATCGTTGTCCGCAACAACCGGGTGTTCAACGAAGGGATCGATGTCGATACCGTGCGCCGGGCGACGCGTCAGCGGATCTCCCGACAGACGATCGAGGACGACCGCCGGCCGGGACCGGTCCGCGAGGAGCAGGATCGGGTGAGGATCTACAAGCCGGACATCAAGGAATCCAAGGAGAGCGCTCCGAAGCGCTTCATCAGCAAGGATGACGCCCGGAACGATCTGGATCAGGCTAAGATCTGGGACCCAAAACGGCCGCAGGATGAGGATACGTCCGTCATCAGGAAGAAGTTTGATCAGGAAACCAAAGTCATGGAGCGCAGCCAGCTCGAAGATCTCCGCCGCCTGCGGGACAGGTTTGCCGTTCAGGAGAACGGCGTCCGGGATCCCGCGGAAAGGAGCAAGATCCAAAAGGACCGGGATGTCGCCGTCGAGGATTTAAAAAAGAGTCACGACCAGGAGCGCCAGGCGCTCACGGAGCGGCGAAAAAAGGACGAGGAACAAGTCAAGAAACGGATCATCAAAAAGTCCGATAAAGAGCCGCGCTAAAGGCGCGGGAGGGACGCCCCCCGGGGGGCCCGCTTTCTCAGATCGCGGGACTTGCGCGCCGACGACATCCTATTCTTCGGCGCAACCGGCCGCCAGGGCCCGGACGACCAGGTTCCGGATCTCGGAGGGAATGAATGGCTTCGGCAGATAATCGAACGCGCCGAGCTGCATGCTTTGGAGGGAGGTCTTTGTCGAGGGGTAGCCGGTCATGATGATGATCTGGGCCCGGCTTCTCTGGCCTTTGAGGGACCTGAGGAGGTCGATCCCGCTCATCCCCGGCATCATCAGGTCGACCAGGATCACGTCATAACGTTTTTCGGCCTCTTTCTTGAGGGCTTCTTCGCCGCCCGTAGCCAAGTCGATCTCGTATGCGGCGCACATCAGAGCCTGGCGGATGCTCTTGCGGACAATGATCTCATCGTCGACCACAAGGATTTTCTTGGGGGATTGCTCGGTCATCGTTTGTCCTTCGTTCGTTTGCGGCCCGAGGCCGTTTCTTCCAACGGCAATTTTACAGTAAATACCGATCCTCTAGCATCTTATCACCCGCCTGGAAAAAGTGTCAATCGACGCGAAGCGTCGTCCTGAGCGTAGCGAAGGACCCCCATTCAACCTCGGGAAGGGTGGATGAGATCCCTCGAAAGACTCGGGACGACTCTTCGAGTCGGATCCTTCACTTCGTTCAGGATGACCCAACGGGGTCGTTTGACAACCGGAAAGGCCTTTGTTAAATTGGAGCATCCGTTGGGGCGGATCGCGTTCATCGACGGGATCTTTATTATGAATGTAGGCAATTCCGTTAATTTGTTATTGCGAGCGACCGAAGGGAATGCGGCAATTATAATCCCCCCACACCCCCCTTTAGAAAAGGGGGGGCTCGCTTCCTTCCCCCCTTTACTAAAGGGGGGAGGAGGGGGGATTAGCCACGTCGCTTCGCTCCTCGCGATGACACTTTATTAATTGCGCTTATTTTCGCGATGACATATTCCAGCTTTTAACATATCGATCGTGGGAGAGTGATATGAAAATCCATGAATTCCAGGCCAAGAGCATTCTGGCCCGCTACGGAGTTCGGATCCCGCGTGGGGACGTCGCGACGACGCCGGCCGAAGCTCGCGCGATCGCCGAGAAGATCGGGCCCCGCGTCGTGGTCAAGGCCCAGATCCACGCCGGCGGCCGGGGCAAGGGCGGCGGGGTCAAGCTGGCCGCGACGCCGGCCGAAGCCGAGCGGCTGACCAAGGACATGATCGGCATGACCCTCGTCACGCATCAGACGGGACCGGAAGGCAAGGTCGTGAAACGGGTCCTCATCGAGGAAGCCCTCGACATCGCCCGGGAGCTCTATATCGGCATTGTCATCGACCGGGCCAAGGAGGCGGCCGTCGTCATGGCCTCGACCGAGGGGGGCGTCGAGATCGAAAAGGTTGCCGCCGAAACGCCCGATCGGATCTTCAAGGAATATGTCCATCCCGGCGCCGGTTTCGGGGCTTTTCAAGCCCGCAAGCTGGCCTTCAAGCTCGGGCTGGCGGGCGAGACGTTCAAGCAGGCCGTGAAATTCATCACCGCTCTATATAAAGCCTTTGAAGGGACGGACGCCTCGATGGCCGAGATCAATCCTCTCCTGATCACCAAACAGGGCGACGTCCTCGCCCTGGACGCCAAGATGAATTTCGACGACAACGCGCTTCTCCGCCATCCCGATATCCAGGCGATGCGGGATCTGGACGAGGAGTCGCCGCTCGAGGTGGAAGCGGCCAAATACAACCTGAACTACATCAAGCTCGACGGCAGCGTCGGCTGCATGGTCAACGGCGCCGGCCTGGCCATGGCGACCATGGACATCGTCAAGTACGCCGGAGGCATGCCGGCCAACTTCCTCGACGTCGGCGGCGGCGTCACGGAGGAGGCCGTGACCAACGCTTTCAAGATCCTGGTCGCGGACAAGGACGTCAAGGCCGCGCTGATCAACATCTTCGGCGGCATCGTCCGCTGCGACATGATCGCCGCCGGCGTGGTCAAGGCGGCCAAGGAGCTGGGGACGAAGATCCCGGTCGTGATCCGCCTGGAGGGGACCAACGTCGAGCTGGGGAAGAAGATCCTCGCCGAATCGGGACTGGCCTTTCAATCGGCCGACGGGATGAAGGACGCCGCGGAAAAGGTCGTGGCGCTCGTCAGCCAGGGCCGGAGGGAACGACGATGAGCATACTTGTTGACGAGAGAACCAGGGTCGTGGTCCTCGGGATCACGGGCAGCGAAGGGACGTTCCATGCCCAGCGGATGCTGGAATACGGGACGAAGGTCGTGGCCGGGATGACGCCGGGCAAGGGCGGGACCAAGCACCTCGGCGTCCCCGTCTATAACACCGTGTCCGACGCCGTCAAGGCCGAAGGGGCCAACGCGGCGGCCATTTTTGTCCCGCCGTTCGCCGCGGCGGACGCCATCATGGAATCGGCCGACGCGGGCGTGACTCTCATCGTCTGCATCACCGAGGGCATCCCCACCTTTGACATGATCAAGGCCAAGACATTCCTGCGCGATAGGCCCGTGTCGCTCATCGGGCCGAATACCCCCGGGATCATCTCGCCCGGCAAATGCAAGATCGGAATCATGCCGGGCCACATCCACAAGCCGGGGACGATCGGCATCATCTCCCGCTCCGGCACCTTGACCTATGAAGCCGTTCAGCAGGTATCGAAACAGGGCTACGGCCAGTCCACGGCCATCGGCATCGGCGGGGATCCGATCGTCGGGTTGAAATACATCGAACTCCTGAAACTGTTCAAAGACGATCCCGGCACGGAGGCAGTGATCCTCATCGGCGAGATCGGCGGGACGGCCGAGGACGAGGCCGCCGCCTACATTAAAAAAGAATTTCCCAAGCCCGTCGTCGGCTTCGTCGCCGGCCAGACCGCCCCTCCCGGGCGGCGGATGGGACACGCGGGCGCCATCATCGCCGGCGGCAAGGGGACGGCCCAGGAAAAGATGGACGCGCTGCGGGCGGGGGGCGTCCACGTCGCCGTCAGCCCGGCCGACATCGGCGCCACGCTGAAAGCGGCGCTGAGTCGAAAATAGTCCGGTTATTCAACGGCGGCCGGGGCCCCAGGCTTTGCAGTCCTCATTCGCGAAGCGAATGAGGGCAGGCTTTGTCTGGGGATCCGCTTTCGCCGTACTCAGCCGCGTATTTACATCGCGGGTGAGTGCCCCGGGCATTGCCCGGGGGTCCACTTCCGCCGCGAAGGCTCGTCCCTTGACGGGCGCCTTCGCCTTCTGCCCTTTGACGGTCTGGTGCTGGTGGGCTCCCTTCATGGCCCGCACGAGGAATCCGTCCTGCTCGGGCAGCCACAGTTCGGCCAGGACGTAGTCCGTAACGTATTCCGTATAAGACGGCTCGAAGTTCCCGACCATGTCGAAAACAAGTTGAGGTTCCCCGACGGCCGGCTTCGGCAGGGCCAGCCGCTCGGTGAAGGAGATCAGGACTTCCTCGCCGGTCAATCCCTGGCGAAGTGCGAGCTGTTTTTCGTCCTTCGGCGCGATCCAGTACTCACCCGCCGGGAACTTTTTGCCGCCCGCTTCGAACTTGAACGGGATCTTGAAAGTGCCCTGGGCATAGGCCTCGGTCCCGCCCGCGATGAGGGCGAAGCCCAGCGCCACGATAATCAAAGTGATCAAACGTTTCATAGGAATCCTCCCATTTCTTCGTCGCTCGGCCTAATCCTGGCCCTCCTGCGGCTCACTGCCGGCGGCCGGGGACGGGACCGTGGGAACGCCGTTCTTCAGGGCGTCCTCCATGGCCATGACAAACGTGTCGATCTCCTCGAGCGTCGTATAGACGTTCGGCGACACCCGGAGACACTGATAATCGAAGACCTGGTTGGGCGGAGCTCCGCCGACCAGCGGCACCACGACGATCCGGTATTTGGTCATCAGGAACCTCGCCAACGACCTGACGTCCATCTCTTCGATAGTGACCGCCGCAACTGCCCATGTCTCCGCCGGCTCGCCCAGGTTCGACAATATTTTGATGCGAGGATAGACCTTGAGCGCGTTGGCCCAGCGCAGGGTCAGGTAGCGCAGCCGGGCCGCCTTGCGCTCGGCCCCGATGGCCTGATGGAAGGCCAGAGCTTCGCCGAGCCCCGCCCGGATGGCCCACGGGTGCGTCCCGATCGCCTCGAACTTACGAATATCGTTGTCCTGCTGTTCCGGGGCGGCTTGCAGCGGCCAGAATTTCGGGATGCTCTCCCGGCGTACGTACAAGCAGCCGTTGCCGATCGGCGCCAGCAGCCACTTGTGCAGGCTGACGCCGTAGGCGTCGCACTCGAGGTCCCGCAGCTTGAACGGGAATTGTCCCAAGGCGTGCGCGCCGTCGACGATCGTGACGATCCCTTTCGCGCGGGCAAGGCGGGACAGCCGCTGCACCGGGAACAACTGGGCCGTCAGGTTGGTGGTGTGACAGAAATGGAAGACCTTCGTCTTCGGGGTGATGGCTTTCTCGAACCGCTGATAGAGATCGTCCTGAGTCGCCGGCACCGGAAACTGGAGGCGGGTCACCTTGATCCCCTCGCGCCGCATCCGCTGGTCCCATGTCGTCAGCATTCGGGGGTAGTCCTGCTCGGTCGTGATCACCTCGTCGCCGGCCTTGAGGTCGATCCCATTCTGGACGATCTGGAGCGACTCGCTGGCCCCGCGGGTCAGGGCCATCTCTTCGGGATCGCATCCGAACTCCGCCGCCATCCGCAGGCGGATCGTCTGAATGTTCGCCGCGACCTGGCCTTGGTAATGGACGGGCAGCATGTTGATCATGTCCATGTAGCGCCAGACCGCCTCGAGCGCGACTCGAGGGGTCGGGCTGGTGAAGCCGTTGTTGAGGTTGATCAGCGTCCGGTCCAGCTTGAAGGCCGTTTGGATCTCCCTCCAGAAGAACTCGTCTTTCGCGACCTCTCCGGGCGACCGGTCCGCGACCGCTTGGGAGGCGGCCGTAATCCTTTCGAGACCGGCGGCCTTCGCCGCGAAGGCGGCCGTCCCGAGGGCGCCGCCCATGCGCAGGAATGCCCGTCGACTCCACGTTTCAGATCTCATCTCAGACCTCCTCAATTGAAAGTTTATGGGAATAATGTGTTTTCACCCGAAAGGGTTCTCCGTCGCGTACGGCATCCCCGCCGGGCGGTTGGATCCGATGTCCTCGACACCGAGCATCCGGACGGCGGCGAACAGCGCCTTGCCGGCATGGGCGAAGGCGACCGCCGTATGGTGGGGGAACCGTTTCTCAATGAGGACGTGGCGGTAGAATCGCCCCATCTCCTTGATCGCGAACACGCCGATCCCGCCGAAGGACTTCGGATCGATGTCGAGCACTTCTCCCTGGGCCACGTACGAGCGCAGCAGCGTGTCGGCCGTTGACTGCAGCCGGAAGATGGTGATTTCGCCGGCCTTGATCCGGCCCTCGAGCGTCCCGCGGGTTATGTCGGGTTTTTTGCCGGGCTCCATCAGGCGGTGCATAATGAGCTGGTAGTTGAGCCCTCCGCCGATGAGGCAGGCCGACGAGGTGTTCCCGCAGTGGAATCCCATGAACAAGTCGTGAGGCTTGTAATCGCCGACGACCTTTTTGGCGGCCTTGACCATGTCGTAGGGCACGGTGTTGTTGATGTCGAGGAGTGTGGCCGGGAGCTCGGTGGCGCACGTGGCCATGTATTCGCTCAGCGTGCCGTAGATGTCCACTTCGCACGAGACCGGGATGCCGCGCGCCGCCAACCGCGAATTGACGTAGCAGGGGACGAATCCGAAGAAGGGCTCGAAGGACGGCCAGCACTTGTTGGCGAAGACGCCGTATTCGGACGCGCCGAGATGATCGGCCATGAATTTTGTCAGAGCCACTTCGTACTGGGCGAGCTTTTCCAGAAGGTCGGGATAGGCGTTGCCCGCCCCGAGCTCCCTGGCCATGTCCCGGGCGACGGCCTTGATCGCCCGATCGCCCTTGGCCTTGAGAAAGATGTCGTAGAGGTCGAGCTCGCTGTTTTCCATGATCTCGACGCCGATATCGTAAAGCGGCTTGATCGGCGCGTTGCAGGCGAGGAAATCCTGGGGCCGGGGTCCGAAGGCGAAGATCTTGAGTTTCTTCAGACCGAGGAGGACGCGGGCCACGGGAATGAATCCGGCGATCATGTCCGCGACTTCCTCGGGCAGGCCGACGGGATATTCCGGGATGTAAGGGCGAAGCTTGCGCAAGCCGGTGTTATAGGACGTGTTCAGCAGGCCGCAGTAAGCGTCGCCCCGGCCGCCGATGAGGTCCTTGCCCGTCTCTTCGGCCGCCGCGGCGACCATGACCGGGCCGTCGAACTTTTGGGCGAGGATGGTCGTCGGCCCCTCGGGACCAAAGTTCCCGAGGTAGAGGACCAGGGCATTGACCCCGCGCTCCTTGAGCTCGGCGAGCGCCTTGAGGGTGTCCTTTTCGTTCTCGATTATGGTCGCGATCTCGGCGATGGGAATCTTCTTGGCCCGGCAGGCCTTGACCACGTTCGTCCTGCGTTTCCGGGACAGTTCGATGGGAAAGCAATCGCGGCTGACGGCCACGATCCCGAGTTTCACTTTCGGCACGTTCTTCATTTTTTAGGGCTCCTTGTTTTGGCGTTGGGGGATTCCGCCTGTCCGTAATAGGCCAGCGGCCCGTGCTTGCGGAGAAAATGCTTCCGCAGAATATAGGTCGGTAGGTCCTTGACCTTTGGATTCGCCAGGAGAGTCATGATCGCCATTTTTGCCGTTTTCTCGAGGGCCAGATTGTTCCGGACCGCCTCGGCGGGGGTCCGGCCCCAACAGAACGACCCGTGGCCGGCGACGAGCACGGCCGGCGTTTCGAGCGGTTCGAGGCGGGCGAACCGCTCGACGATGATCGCGCCCGTGCGCGCTTCGTAATCGGCCTTCACTTCCGTGGCGCTCAAGAAGCGGGTGACGGGGACCGGGCCGTTGAAATGGTCGGCGTGCGTCGTTCCGAGGCAGGGGATCTCCCTGGCCGCCTGGGCAAAGGCCGTAGCATATTCGCTGTGGGCATGGGCGATCCCGCCGACGCCCGGAAAAGCTTTGTAGAGGGCGATGTGGGTCGGCGTGTCGGAGGACGGGCTCCATTTTCCTTCGACGACCTTCCCCTCGAGATCGATCAGAACGATGTCCGCGGCCCGCATCTTTTCGTAGGACACCCCGCTCGGCTTGATGGCCAGGATCCCTTTGGTCCGGTCGAGCCCGCTGACGTTGCCGAAGGTCAGGATGACCAGGCCGTGTTTCACCAGGTCCAGATTGGCCCGAAAGACT
>JAUYDS010000023.1 GCA_030691735.1 Candidatus Aminicenantota bacterium | reverse complement strand
GGAGGACATCAAACGCGCCCTGGTGATCTTCAAGGCCGGTCTGGAGAGATACAAGAGCACGGTCGAGAAATAAATAGGCCGGGGTCGCGTCTCCACTTTCCACTTTTTAGCCCTAATCGTGGGAGTATCCAGATCTCCAGGAAAAAAGTGGAAAGTGGAGACGCGACCCCGGCCTATTTATTTCTCGACCGTGCTCTTGTATCTCTCCAGACCGGCCTTGAAGATCACCAGGGCGCGTTTGATGTCCTCCTCGTTGAGGACATAGGCCATGCGGATCTCGTCCAGGCCTTTGCCCGGCGTGCTGTAAAATCCGGATTCGGGGGCGACCATGACAGTCTCGTTGCCCAGGCGGAAATCATTCAGCATGAACAGGACGAACTTCTCGGAGTCCTTGATCGGCAGCCGGACGCTCATGTAAAACGCCCCCTGCGGTTTCTGGACGACGACGCCGGGGATCGACCTCAGCCCTTCATAGAGGACGTCGCGGCGGCGCTGATATTCTTTTCGGACGGGTTCGAAGTAGCCCAGCCCCATTTTGTACGCGGCAATGGCCGCTCTCTGCTCGATCGAGGGCGGGCAGAGCCGGGCCTGGGCGAAGCGGAGGATGGATTGGTAGACGGTTTCGTTGCGGGTGATGGCCGCGCCGATCCGCGCCCCGCAGCAACTGAAGCGCTTGGAGATCGAGTCCACGACGATGACTCGGTCCTTGACCTGTTCATACTCGAGGATGCTCTTGTGCGTCAGCCCGTCATAGACGAATTCCTTGTAGACCTCGTCGCCGATAAGAAACAGGCCGCGCTTGGCGCAGATCGCCACGACCCGTTCGAGCTCTTCGGCGGAATAGACCGTTCCTGTGGGGTTGTTCGGCGAACAGAGCAGGATGGCTTTGGTCCGCGGCGTGATCTTGGCTTCGATCTCTTTAGCGGACGGAAGGCGGTATCCGTCCTCGACGCGCAGGGTCAGAGGGACGATCTTGAGGTTGGCCAGGGAGGCGTAGCCGTTGTAGTTCGTGTAAAAAGGCTCGGGGATGATGATCTCGTCCCCTGGATCGCCGACCGTGGCGAAAGTGAAGAGGATGGCTTCCGAGCCGCCCACGGTGATGATGACGTTCTCCGCCGTCAGGGGGATCTTGTAGCCGTTAAAATAGCCGGCGATAGCCTGGCGCAGTTCGAGGAATCCCTGGGCCGGCCCATAGCTGAGGATCGGATCGTTGAAACCGCGGACGGCATCAAGGATGGGCTTGGGCGTGAGGATATCGGGATCGCCGATGTTCAGGAAATAGACTTTAACGCCGGCTTTGAGGGCCGCATCGGCGTAGGGCTTGAATTTACGTATGGGGGAGGCTTGGACCGTTTGACCTCTATGGGAAATCTCCATGGATGACTCCTTGAAACCTGTATGAATACCCATCGATTATGACCGAAAAATCGGCTTTTTGTCAAAAAAGGAGGCTCGGGGAAGAAGCTCGCTCAAAGTGAGCGAACGCTCTCCTCGTCGCGGGTCCCATCGACAAGATCGGGAAACGGCCTCGCTCCCGACGGCGGCCGGGGCGGCGGCAGGGGCCCCAGGCTTTGTCTGGGGATCCGTTTCCGCCGTACTCAGCCGCGTATTTACATCGCGGGTGAGTGCCCCGGGCTTTCCCGGGGGTCCACTTCCGCCGTACTCGCCCGTGGCTTGTATCCACGGGCGAGTGGCGAGCCGAAGGCTCGTCCCTTGACTCGGGTTTTTAACGCCGTTTCCCGATCTTGTCGTTCGGTTCAATCCGTGAATTGAGCGTTCGCCCGCTTCTTCGCTCCCAAATTGACAACTCGACGAATCTGATCCTTGCGCCATATAAAACGAATACCTCTTCTATCAGCTTGGGCGAGGGGAAGAAGGCGAAGCGACTATAAGGAAATCTCGCCGCTGCTGTTCGGTTTTTTCGGCGGACGATTCAAGGACGCGACGGCAGGGTTGGCCCTAAGGCCCCCATAGCGGAGGGGGGCCCCGGCGTTTCGCCGGGGGGAACCGACGGGACTGGTTCCCCAGGGGGCCGGGGGCCAACCCTGCCGTCGCGTCAACTATTGGCATCGCCCGCCGGAAAAACCGAAACGTGCAGAAGTTAAGATTTCCGCGGTAGCAAGATTTCTTACCCGAGCCCCCCTAGGTCCGTAGGCGGAACAACAAATAGAGGCCGATCAGGCCGAAGATGAGGTTCGGACCCCAGGCCGCGAGGAAGGGGCTGAGGAAGCCGACATACCCCAGGCTCAGGAAGACGCCGATCGTCACCCAGTAGAGAATGGAAAAGGCCAGGCCGATCCCGATCCCGACTAGAGCCCCGCGCTTGCCCATGGCGAACGCGAACGGGATGCCGATCAGGGTCATGATCAGGGCGACGAAGGGGAACGAGACCTTGGCCATCAGATCGACGCGGAAGCGGACGGTATCGAACCCCAGGGTCCCTACGCTCTGGATGTGATCCCGCAGTTCGCCGTAGGTCATCTGCGCCGGCTCTTTCCCCTCGCTCAGAATCAGATTCTTTCCCTCGGCCATGGGCAGGTCCATGGCCGGCTGCTTTTCGTATCTCACCTGGATCGCGTTCTCGAATTCCCGGAGCCAGCCGTTTTCCAAGTGGAGGCGTCCGGCCTTTAAAACGGCCTTCTCGGCGAAGACCCGGCGCGTGATCGTCCATTTGGCGATATCGAAGTCGAAGATCGAGAGCCGGTTGAAGGTCGAGGTCTTCGGGTCGAAATAGGTGTAGTAGTAGAACCGGTCTCCGCTCGGGCTGGCCACCCAGCGGCGGGTCTCATAGTTGTAGGTGCGCGGCGGCCGATCGTTGATCCTGTCCCAGATCTCCGCCTTGTTCTTATTGGACCGCGGCAGGATGTTCTCCTGGATATGGAAGGACAGCCCGCCGAAGACGACGGCCAGCAGAATCACGGGCACGACGACCCGATAGATGCTGATCCCGCAGGCTTTCATGGCCGTGATCTCGTTCGATTTCGCGAACAGCCCGAGGGTCAGCAGCGCCGCCATCAGGCCCGTCACCGGCAGGCCGTAGTGGATGAACTCGGGGATCCTGTAACGGACATAGTCCAACAGCATGACCAGGGGTTTGTGATGTTCGTAGATATTCCCGATCGAGTCGAAGAACGTGACGATGATGGAGATGGAGATGAGGCCGACGAAGATCAGCGCGGCGATGAACAGATATTTCCGGATGACATAGCGGTCCAGGATATTCGGAAAGGAGAGGGACAGGCGCGGCCAGCGGAAAGCGGAGCGGGCTTTGAGCGCCGCCCCGGCCTCCCGGGACCGAAGTCGCCGGAGGAGGAAGGGGAAGATCGGGAGGTCCCGGGCGGATCGCGAGAACAGATAAAGGCCGAACGCTCCGAAGAGGATATTGCCCCCCCACATCCCCAGAAACGGCGAGATCCGACCGTCCATGGCCGTCTTCTCCCCGGCCGTGATGCAGATGTAATAGACGAGGATGATGACGATGCTGAGGGTGAAGCCGCTCGTCCGTCCGCCCTTTTTGGTCGAGCTTCCCAGCGGCAGGCCGAGGATGACGAAGATCCAGCAGGCGAAGGGCAGGGCCAGTTTTTTGTGGATCTCCACCAGATGGGCCCGCCGGTCGTGTTCCGTGTCGACCCGGGCGGTGTCGTTCTCGACCCTCTGCAAATCGTTCTTTTTCAGGTTCCGCCGCTCGATGTCCCGCCGGTCGAGTTCGAGGAGGGGGAGCTTGGTCTTGACGGCCCTGAGCCCGACCCCCAGCTCCTGGATGTTCTTCATCCGCATCCGTTTCTCCGGTATGTACGTGGAGAAGAGCGTTTCGGCCGCGATCTCCTGTTCGATGCGCGCCGAGGACTCGACCCGGTAATACAGGTCGGGATCGGAGAGCGAGCCCGAATGCTGGATCGCGTCGGAGAACTCGATCACCGCCCGTTTCTCCTCAAGATAGACGTGCAGCCGGGCGCTGCGGGCCAACACGATCCGGGGCTCGTCCGGGGAATCGGAGAAGTGGATGAAGACATCGCGCCAGGACTTGTCCCTGTCGATGTCCTCGATGAACAGGACCATGTTGGCCATGGACTCGTTGAATTCCCGGGGGGTGAACTGCAGCTTGACCTTGTTCAGGACGGAGGTGGCCAGCATCACGTCCCACTTATAGTTGAAATAGGGCGCCACGGTGAGCGTCAGCAGCGAGGCCAGGAGCCAGCCGCCGAGGGCGAACACCAGGAGCGGACGGAGCATGCGGAAGGGGCGGATCCCCAGGGTTTTGAAGGCGGTGATCTCGGAGTCCGAGGACAAGCGGCCGAGTCCGGCCAGGACGCCCATCAGGACCGACATCGGCACGGTGAAGGCGAGGATCGAAGGAACGAGGTACAGGAGCAGGCGGATCGTAACCCCGAGCGTCACGCCTTTGGCGATGAAAAGCTCCGGCGCCCGGAGCAGCTGGTCCATGAGGAAGACGAAGCTGTAGATCAAGAGTCCCATGAAAAACGGGGGCAGGACCTCTTTGAGGACGTAGCGGTCGAAATACTTCAGCATGCGCCCCCATTTTATAGACAATCCAGAGGGGACACAAGAAGGGAAAGGTTTCGGTGGAGCAGCTCACGGTGGGTCGACCCCGGCTCCCTGGGGCACCAGTCCCGTCGGTGCCCCCCCTCGGCTTCGCCGATGGGCCCCCCCTCCGCTATGGGAGCCTTTGGGCCGACACCCCCGCGCGCTACTCCACCGATTAGATGATTATCGGGGCAAAAAGAAAGGGGGCGGCTTTCGCCGCCCCCTGGTTACTTCAAGCTGTCATTGCGAGGCCTCTTGGCCGTGGCAATCTCAACTGAGATCGCCACGTCGCTTCGCTCCTCGCGATGACGAGTTTTTCTCAGTACATATCGCCGCCGCCGCCAGGCATGGGATACTTGGAAGATTTGTCCTCTTCCGGGATATCCGTGATCAAGCCTTCGGTGGTCAGGAGCAGTCCGGCGATCGAGGCCGCGTTCTGCAGGGCGATGCGGACGACCTTGGTCGGATCAAGGATGCCGGCCTTGATCATGTCCTCATACTTCTCGCTCAGGGCGTTGAAGCCCATGTCCTGCTTCATCTCCTTGACCTTGCCGACGACGATCGAGCCTTCCTGGCCGGCGTTGTTGGCGATCTGGCGGATGGGTTCTTCGAGCGCCCGGCGGACGATGTCCACGCCGATCTTCATGTCGCCTTCGACCTTCAGGGTCTCGAGGGCCTTCTGGGAGCGGAGGAGGGCCACGCCGCCGCCGGGCACGATGCCTTCTTCGACGGCCGCCTTGGTGGCGTGCATGGCGTCTTCGACCCGGGCCTTCTTCTCCTTGAGCTCGGTCTCGGTGGCCGCGCCGACCTTGATCAGGGCGACGCCGCCGACCATCTTGGCCAGCCGCTCCTGGAGCTTCTCGCGGTCGTAGTCGGACGTGGTCTCGTCGATCTGGGTCCGGAGCTGCTTGATCCGGGCCTGGATGTCGGATACCTTGCCCTTGCCCTCGACGATCGTGGTGTTGTCCTTGTCGATGACAAGCTTCTTCGCCTCGCCCAGCCACTCCACGTCGACCTTCTCCAGCTTGACGCCGATCTCTTCGGTGATGACCTTGCCGCCGGTCAGGATGGCGATGTCTTCGAGCATCGCCTTGCGGCGGTCGCCGAAGCCGGGGGCCTTCACCGCGGCGCAGAGAAACGTGCCCTTCAGCTTGTTGACGACGAGAGTCGCCAGGGCCTCGCCCTCGACCTCTTCGGCGATGACCACGAGGGGTTTGCCCATCCGGGCCACGTTCTCGAGGAGCGGGAGGAGCTCGCGCAGGTTCGCGATCTTCTTCTCATGGAGAAGGATGAGGGGGTTCTCCAGGACGCATTCCATCCGGTCGGGGTCGGTCACGAAATAGGGCGACAGATAGCCGCGGTCGAACTGCATGCCCTCGACGATGTCGAGCGTCGTGTCCATGCCCTTGGCTTCCTCGACCGTGATGACGCCGTCCTTGCCGACCTTGTCCATGGCCTCGGCGATGATCTTGCCGATGGACTCGTCGTTGTTGGACGAGATGGCCCCGACCTGGGCGATCATCTCGCCGCTGACGTCGCGGCTGAGCTTCTTCAGTTCGGCCACGACCTCGCCGACGGCCATATCGATGCCCTTCTTGATGAGGGTCGGGTTGGCCCCGGCCGTGACGTACTTCAGGCCTCCGGAATAGATGGCCTGGGCCAGGACCGTGGCCGTCGTGGTGCCGTCGCCGGCGACGTCGGAGGTCTTGGACGCGACTTCCTTCACCAGCTGGGCACCCATGTTCTCCAGATGGTCCTTGAGCTCGACTTCCTTGGCCACCGTGACGCCGTCCTTGGTGCTGGTCGGGGAGCCGAATTTCTTGTCGATGACGACGTTCTTGCCTCTCGGTCCGAGGGTGGACTTGACGAGATTGCTCAGAATGTTGATGCCTTTGAGAAGCGACTGTCTCGCTTCATCGCCTAATAGGATTTGTTTAGCCATTGTTCCTCCTTATGAACCGATCAACCGATCTTGGCCAGGATTTCTTCTTCGCGGAGGATGATGTGCTCGACGCTGTCGATGGTCACTTCCGTTCCGCTGTACTTGCCGATGAGGACCTTGTCGCCCTTCTTGACTTCGAGGGGGATCACTTTGCCTTCGTCGTTGACCCGGCCCTTGCCCGCGGCGATTACCTCCGCCTCCTGGGGCTTTTCCTTAGCGGAATCGGGGATGATGATGCCGCTTTTCCGGACTTCCTGTTCTTCTATTCTTTTGAGAAGAACACGGTCGTATAACGGGGAAATCTTCATGAAAACCTCCTTTAAGATTTTTTTTAGCAGATGCTACGAGAGATTGCTAATATACAGAAAAAAAGGCTTGTTGTCAAGTCCAAAAATGGTCGTTATTAGCAGATGCGGACACTAACTGCCAGGAAACCTCTTTATCTTCAATTTTTTCACGAGGTTATGGAGGGTGTTGCGATGAACGCCGAGCGCTTTAGCCATCTTCGTCTTTTTGCCCTCATATTTTTTGGCAGATATCTCGAGATAGATCTTCTGAAATTCCTTAAGGGCGTCGCGGAAGCGGACCTCTTTATCGACCATGTCCGAGATGAGCAGTTCCATTTTCTGATGGATGTTCATTTGGTCATATTTTTTGTCCATTTTTGACCTCTTTGACCTCGCGTTTGATGTTCTGGTACGCTTCCTTGAACTGGTCTTTCAGGTCCTGGGGGATGAGGTTCACCAGGACCTTGGTCAGCCCGTAACAATGGGACGCCAGCCGGGAATCGGAGAGCGCCTCCTTGTTGATCGGAAAGACGAGCAGGGCGAAGATGAAGACCCCGCAGATGAGAACGCCTTCGAGCAACCCGAAGACGCCGCCTAACACATGGTTGATGAACTTCAGCGGCCCGAGCATGAGCTTCGACAGTAGCGCGGCCGCCAGCGAACCGATGACGAGCACGGCCAGAAAGACGAGAATGAATCCGAGGAACTTGGCCGCCACGGGTTCATGGAGATATTTTTGGAGGAACCCGGCGACGTGGAGGTAGGTCCGGCTGGCGATAATGAACCCGAGCAGGACGGCGGCCAGGCCGACGACCTCTTTGACCAGTCCCCTGATCAGGCCCGCGACAAGCGTGCCGATGAGGATCACGGCTAAGACGATATCCACCCATCCGATCATGTCAGCGCCTCCTTTTCCGGAGCTCTTCGACCATCCAGACGCCGCCGTCCTTGATATAGCCGAAATAGACGTGGGGTTTGATGCGGCCGTGGAAATCCGATCCGGCCGTCGGCACGAGGTCGAGGGCCTTGGCGAGATCCGCATAGAAGGCGGTCTGTTCGGGCTGGTGATAGGACGTATAGACCTCGAGCCCGGCCAATCCGCGCTCCTTGAGACGGACGAGGTCATCCCGCGTCGCGTTCTCGAAATAAGCGCCCGGGTGGGCCAGCACGGGAACGGCTTTGGCCTGAGGAGCCATCTCCAGGACTTCGAGGAGCGCGATATGCCTCTTCGTGACGAAAGCCGGCTTCCCTTCCAGAAAATAATCCCGGTAAAAATGATAGGGCGCCCACTGGAGCGCCTCCCCTTCGTAATATTTTTTCAAGGCCGGATCGTCCTTCGAACCCGGCTTGTCGAGGAGGATCTGGGCGATGGTGACGCCGAGCGGCGGCGTGGACCTGGTCGCGGCCTCGACCTCCTCCCAGGTGATGTCCAGGCCGAGCCCGCGCAGTTTTTCGACGCGCTCGCGCGCTTCGATCAGCCGGCCTTTCGAAACGCGTTCTCCGATCCGGCCGATGATCGGACTGGCCCAATCGGCGAACGGCAGGAGGAGATGGAACTCGCGCTCGTCAAAGAGCGTCGTGACCTCCATGCTGGGGATGACCTCGACGCCCGAGCCGGCGGAGGCCTCGATGGCCTCGGGATAGGCCGCGACCGTGTCGTGGTCGGCGATGGAGATGGCGGCAAAGCCGTTGGCCGCGGCCAGGCGGACGAGCTCGGCCGGAGGATACGTGCCGTCGCTCGAACGGTCGGAATGGATGTGGAGGTCGACGGTGCCGCTCATGAGAGGTGACTTACAGCTCGGATTTGCCGGTGAGGAGCTTATAGATCTCCAGATATTTCTGGGCCGTCTTTTCGATGATCGCCGGCGGCAGAGGCCGAGGGTCGGACGTTTTGTCCCACGACGTGCTCTCGAGGTAGTCGCGGACGAACTGCTTGTCGAGGCTCGGCTGGCCCTTGCCGGGTTCGTAGGTCGCCAGGGGCCAGAAGCGCGAGGAATCGGGGGTGAAGATCTCGTCGACGAGGACAAGGTCGTCGCCGTCCAGCCCGAACTCGAACTTCGTGTCGGCGATGATGATGCCTTTGGACAAGGCGTGGAGTGACGCTTTCCGGTAGAGCTCAAGGCTCGTCCGGCGGATCTTGTTGGCCAGGGCGTTCCCGATGGTCTTCTGCATCTCCTTGAAGGTGATGTTCTCGTCGTGGCCCACCTCCGCCTTCGTCGATGGGGTGAAGAGGGGTTCGTCGAGCTGGCCGGATTCGCGCAGCTTGGCCGGCAGCTTAATGCCGCTCACCTTCCCCGTGGCTTTGAATTCCTTCCAGCCGGAGCCGGAGAGATATCCGCGGACCACGCATTCGAAGGGGATGACCTTCGTCTTCTTGACCAGCATCGTCCGCTTGTCGAGCAAATCACGGTATTTGGCCAGGACGGGCGGGAACGCCGCGGCGTCCGCCGAGATCAGATGGTTGGGGCAGATGAGCGCGGTGAACTCGAACCAGAATTTCGAGAGCTGGGTCAGGACTTTGCCTTTGTCCGGGATGAGCGAGGGCAGGACGAAATCGAAGGCCGAGATCCGGTCCGTGGCGACGATGAGGAGCTTGTCGTCGATCTCGTAGACGTCGCGGACTTTGCCCTTTTTAAAGAGAGGCAGTTCGGGGATGGCGATATCGGCATAGGCTTTGTCCATTTTTCACCCTTTGATCAATTAGGCACGCTCACGGGCAGCGTCCATGATACAAAAATAATGACATGGGGTCAAACCTGGTTGATCAGGTCAAGGGACGAGCCTTCGCCTCGCCACTCGCCCGTGGCTTGTATCCACGGGCGAGTACGGCGGAAGTGGACCCCCGGGCAAAGCCCGGGGCACCGGCCGCCGTTGATGCCGCCGCCATCGCCGGCCCCATCATGTTTTGAAGACGTCGGGGGAGGTCATCCGCTTAAGAATTTCATCAAAAAAAACCTTGACCCTCCCCTCGAATTTTTTCCTGGCGTATGTTCGAGCTTTTTCTTGAGCGGATTGGCTCAATTTTTGGACAAGCGTCTGATCCCTGAATAAGGTTATGGTCCATTCCAGCAATTCAGCCTTGGATTGGACTCGGAAGCCGTTCAGGCCATGATCGACGATTTCTCTAAGTCCGCCGCCGTCATAGACGATGGGAACCATCTTGTTTTGCATGGCCTCGACGGTGGTCATGCCGAAATGTTCAATTTCACCCGGATCCTCGTGTGTCAATCCACACAAATGCCAGAATATGGTGGACTCCTGGTATAAGGATTTCAACTCTGTGATCGGGACATTGATTTTCAATTCAATGTTTTGATCCGGATTTTCGGCGATCGTCTCTTCCAATTTAGAAAGATAAGGATTATTCGGATTGCTGCCGCCGGCCAGAATGAATGTCCAGCCCGTAACGATCTCCGGCCACTCCCGATTCAGCTTCATAAAGGTCTCGATCATTTCCCGTTGTCTTTTGGTTCCTTCAGGTTCGAATCTCGCGACAGAAAGGATGTTTTTTTTCTTTGGGAATCCGGTCTCGGCGGATTCCATATCAACGGGAGGATAAAGGTGTTGATGGGGAGTGAACTTCCATTTTTTCTCAATCCATTCCGCTGTATAGCGGCTGTTACAGATCACATAGGTGTATTGGTCGGCATAAAAATAGCTTTGAGGTCGTCGTTCGGGAAAATGACAAATCAATACGGATATATGGGACAAGGGGTAGACCATTTCATTCATGCTGTTATTGACGAAAACATCATAATGGCCGCTCTCTTGACTGATGAGATGAAAGGGGTTCTTGACGTCATGGGTAATGAAAGCCGGGTCGAGATGGAACGCTTTTCTTTCTTCAAAAAAAGGCAGTTTGATGACTTTGATTTTGCATTTTGACAGGTCAAGATCATACCAATCCGAAAAATCCTCATGACGGACTTCTTGATTGGCGATGATCGTGATGTCGAATTGATCTTGCAGCGCAGAGATCAAGGTCAAACCGTATTTTTGTGCGCCCCCGATAAAATGAAAGGCATGGTCATAGACGGCCAAGGAAGGTTTTCGGAGATTGAAAATAACCTCGGCTCGTAATAAATAATTATAGGCGGCCTGGATTCCCTGGCTGATGGAAATGTCTTCCACGGCTTCAGATAATTCCGGAAGTGCCGTCAGGGAATCGAGCTTCCGATTCTTCATGCTCAAAAAAACGTTTTTAGGTGCATGCGCGGTCATTTCAGCGGACGAACGGTCGGTCTGTTCTTGAGCGGTTCCGGGCCCGAACGCAGATTTTCGAGCTTATTCTTGAGGATGGCCAGGTTTTCCTCGCAACCGCTGATTCTTTCTTCGATCTGTTTCATTCTCTCTCTGCTGTGGCTGGTGCGAAGAAGCAAAGCCCGGCATAAAGCCGAGATCTGTCGGTTGAAATGTATTTGTTTATCCAAGAACGAATCGATAGAACGGAATGTCGTTTCCAGAAAAGCCCGTTTTAAGAAAACGATGGGTTTGCCGAGCGTTTTCCTGTGAGAAGTGATCGCCCTTATATCCGGCTTGAATTCCAGATCGATGTCGATCGAAGAGAGGCATTCTCGGATATATGTCGTAAGCTCTTTTTCAGAGAATTCCTCCACGGGGGAAGGAAAAGTCCGGTCGATGTCTTTGTTGACCAATTCTTCAAGGTCATGAATCTCCGCTATTTTTTTATCCAATGTTTCCTTTAATCGCCGGATCTCTTTGGCTCGTTCGTCCATCTGTAATGATCGTCTAGGGAACAAGGCCATCTAAGACTTTGAAATTCATGAAGATGACACCGTCAAGGGACGAGCCTTCGCGGCGGAAGTGGACCCCCGGGCAAAGCCCGGGGCCCCGGCCGCCGTGGATGATCGTCTCGATTTTATGAAATATCATTCTTTATTTCAAGAAGGGCTTGAGCTTTTCCAAGAAAACGCTTTGGACGTGACTCACGGCGATCCCTTTGATGCAGAGCGCTTCGGTGAATTTACAGTGTTCAGAACACGGATTGCAGGTCAGTCCTAAACGAATGACCTCATGCTCTGGCCCCCAAGGCTTAAAGCGATCGTATTCGCCCGGGCCAAACAAGCCGATGGCCGTAACTCCTGAGGCGACAGCCACATGCATGGGGCCGGAGTCATTGCCCACGAAGAACTTGCAGGACTTCAGGACCGAGGCCATTTCCCGCAGTGTGGTTTTTCCGGCCAGATTGACGGTTCGTTTTTCACCTAATCCCTTCTCGATCGAAAGCGCCACTTTTCGCTCGGCCTTCCCGGCCAAAATCAGAATCGTCGCCTGGTAGTTTTCCTGGAGCCATCGGCCCAATTCGATGAAACGGCTCGCCGGCCACCGGCGGTAGGCCCAGGCGGCCCCGGGCGCAAAGGCGATCAGCAAGTCTTGATCCGTGATCCCGTGTCGGTCCAGAATATTTTGGGCAAAACGCGCATCCTCCGGGGTCGTCCAGACTTCCAATCTCGTGTCTTCGGGATGGGCGCCCAAGAAGCGCAAAATATCCAGTTGGTATTCGATCTCATGTTTTAGAGCGCCTCTCGCCGGGCCTTGAGTGATCAAATGGTTCACATTATTTGAGCAATAAAGTTTAAAGCTATTGACGGCGTCGATATAGGCAATGCGCTGGGGAGCGCCGCTCGAATACATCATAATGAGGGAAGCCGCTTGACAGGCGTCGTCATTCCACCGGAGGGATATGGCCGCGTCGAAATGATGCTTCCAAAGACGCTCCCGCATAACCAGCCAAAAGGCCTTCAGCCACCAACGGATGTTGCCCTGAAAGGCGTTCTTCCAATCTTTTACGGTTCTATAGTCGAAGAAGTGCACCTCGTCGATATAAGGGCATTTTTCAACGACATTGAACATGCTGGGCTGGACGATCAGGACGATCTTGGCCTGGGGCAGGACCTGTCGTAAATCACGCAGGAAGGGGCTGGATAAGATAATATCCCCGAGGTCGGCCAATTGGACGACCAAAACTTCCCGAGGGAGAGATGTGTCTCGTCCGGAGTTTTTGCGGCGCCTGCCGATCATCCTGAAAAATCCTTTGGTGAGCGGGGGGAAAACCAAAAGGGCCACACGAGAGGAGGTTTCTAGAATGATCTGTCTCAGTTTTATTTTAAGGGACTTCGGTTTAACCAGATTCTTCGCCTGCACGAAAAAACTGCTCCAGATCAGCCACCCTCTTGCCCGATCGGCGATCGCGGTTAAGGATTTAAGGCGAGCATGTTCCGGCATCCAAGGAAGTTCCTGGGAGACGATCGGCCGAGGATCGGGCTGGGCCTGTCCAGCGGCATCATCCAACACTTCCTCGATAGAATGGATGGATTGTTCAAGCTGGAACCTCTCTTCGATCGTGCGTCTGGCTTGAGCGCGCAAGGATTCAAAAAGCTCAGGGTCCCTGAGCAGTCGCAGTATTTGGTGGGCGCATGACTCCGGATTCTCTCTCGGAATAACCAAGGCGTTCCATCCATCTTCGAGGATTTCAGAATTGCCGCCTGTCGCCGTGCTGACGATCCCCATTCCGCAGGACATGGCTTCCAACACGGAGATGGTCAATGGTTCCACGATCACGGACGGAAAGACGAAAACATCATGAGTCCGATACAGATCCGGCATCGCTTTGTCCGGAGCGTAGTCTACAAAAGTCATATTCTCAAGAACACCGTAAGAAGCGGCCAGATCGTGAAGATACGTGACATAATCAGGGAGAGCCGGATGGATTCCGGCGATCGTCATGGGGATGACATCGTAACCGTACTCTTGTTTTAAGATTCCCAAAGCTCGAATAGCGATATCAATCCCTTTTTGGGGGACTAAGGGCCCAATGTAAAGCAAGCGACTTGGCTTTTGGCCATTGGTTTCCTTATAGGAAAAACGGCGGATATCAATACCCCAGGGGATGACAGCCGTATGAGTCGCAGATATGCCCACGTGTCTGGCCGCGGTCTCCAGATAGCGGCTTGTGAAAATAATATGGGCGAAGTCCAATGGCCGTGAAAACGTTATGAGTTGGAAACGACGGCACAAAAAGCGGAGGGCTTTGTAGCCGCTCTTTCCCTTGGGCTGCTCCTGATACCAGCGGTCCGCCTTCCAAGTGGCCAACCAGTCGTTAGCGACATGGAAACAGACGGGAAGCCCCATGTCCTGGGCCAAGAACGCCAGAGAGGCCGAGATTTGCGAGAGATCAAACAGAAAAACGATATCAGGTCGAAAATCTCGACAAAGCATTCTAAAAGAGGTTTGATTGACAACTTCCTTCAAAAAGACAGACTGCCAACTCGAAGTCTCTTTACGATCTTTGATCAGCCAGCGGTGGACGTCGCTGTCTTTTTGAGATTTTCTCCGCCCAAGCGCTCCGGTCAGGACGAGGCACTGGTGTCTTCGTGCTTTCAGCGATTCAACGATTTCCTGACAGCCCAGGGCCTGGTCATCTCTATCCAAGGGGGGATAGCCGTTGGAAATGACCAGGATTCGCATGGCTAATTCAATTTCTTTCATAAAAATATATCATTATTGAATGATCATAGGCAAACAAAACATGACCTCGAATCTGAAGCGGGCGGGCGGCCATCAGTCTTGGTTATGTGCGGCCTTCTTGAAAATATCCGCGAGCACGCGGGCGCTTGTGGACCATTGAAAAGTCGCCGCCCGGGTGACGCCCGCGGCCGACAGTCTCTCGCTCAAACCCGGGTTTTCCAGAACGGACCGGATTCCCCGGCAAATGCTTTCCACGTCGAGCGGATCGGTATAGACGACGGCCTCGCCGCCGACCTCGGGGAGCGCCCCCCGGGCCGACGTCACAACGGGGGTTCCGCAAGCCATGGCCTCGAGAACGGGCATGCCGAATCCTTCGTACAACGAGGGCAAGACGAAGAGCGCGGCCTCCTGCATCAAGGGCGCCCGGTCCGCTTCGGAGATGTATCCCAGGAATTTTATCCTGGCTTCCAGCCCCAGCCTGCGGATCGTGGCGAAGATGTCCTGGTTTTTCCATCCCTGCCCGCCGGCGATAACAAGGGGCCGCTGTCTTTTAAGGCTGTCCGGGAGCAACGAATAAGCTTCGATCAGCCGCGGAAAATTTTTGCGGGGCTCGAGCGTGCTCAGGGAAAAAATATATCCACGGTCGAGGCCATATCTCGCTAGGGCGGCGGCCCGCTCTTCGAGGGGAAGGCCCGGCCGAAATGAGGCATGATCGACGGCGGGGTGAACGACCGTGATTTTTTCGAGCGGGAACGCGTAAGCTCTATGAAGCTCCTTTTTGATGCAATCCGAGATCACGACGACATGGCTCGCCCGTTTCAGGGTCCTCGGCACATATCTTTTTAAATACAGATGGTCCTTTTCCCCGAGGGTTCGGGGATAGCGGAGGAATCCGAAGTCAAAAATGACCGGAACATATGGGGAGCGAAGCAGAGGCTCGCCCACGTAATTCGGGAAAAAATAGAGGCTGGGCTTTTCGGGCTTGAACAAATCCAGAGGGATCGGCGGCCGCAGGGCATGGCGGCGGAGCTGGTGATAGACCAGGCTGGGGACGAGCCGGGAGTGGACCGCGAGCGATCCGCCCAGGCTTCGGGCCTGAGAGGCAAAATATTCCAGCTCCGGCGTCCGCCAAGATTTCAAGAAGAATCGATACGAGAGCAATTTGATGGGATAATGGTCGGGCAATCCGTTATAGGCTTTAAGAAGCTCCCGAGTGTAGTAGCCCACGCCGCTGAAGGGCGGATAGAAGGCGCTTGGTTCAACGATAAGGTCGGGGACGGCGCGAGCAGCCATGGGCTTGACGGACATCGGCCGCTATTCCGGACAAGACATCATCGCCTGCCTCCGGCGATTCGTTCCTGGACGTCGCGGATCATTCTGATCATGGAATTTTCTTTTTCCGGCGCTCGGATTTATCTCCCTTTGTGGCTCGCCTCGCAGGCGCTGGCAGGCCGAACAAAATTTATCATTCGAGGTGAATCGCTGTCAATGGTCTAAAATCCGAGAAGGCCGGAGAATTCAGAAGGGAAGATCCTCGTTCAAGGCTCTGGCCATGGACGGGATCCGCGCGACTCTGTCTCCGAAGGACCCGCGTCTGTGAATTCCGGCCGAAATATGTTATAAAAGGCCGATGGACGAAGCTCTGAAGCGGACGAAAAAAGTGATCGTCGTCATGCCGGCTTATAACGCCGAAAAGACGCTCGTCCGGACGCTCGACGACATCTCCCGCGAATGGGTGGACGAGATCATCCTTGTCGACGACTGCAGCCGGGACGGCACGGTCGCCTTGGCCAAAAAGCTCGGCTTGCGCGTCTTCGTTCATGAAAATAACAAGGGCTACGGCGGGAACCAGAAGACCTGTTACACCGAAGCTTTGAAGCTCGGCGGAGACATCATGATCATGGTCCATCCCGACCATCAGTACGACCCCACGGTCATCCCTCATCTCGTCACGCCGCTGCTCGACGGGGAATGCGACGCCGTGTTCGGCTCGCGGATGCTGGGCGGCCGTCCGCTCGAAGGCGGCATGCCCAAGTGGAAATATCTGGCCAACATTTTTCTGACGGCGGTCGAGAACGCGACCTTTTATATGTATCTGACGGAATACCATTCCGGGCTCCGGGCCTATTCGCGCCGCTACCTCGAAACCATAAATTTCATGGCGAATTCCGACGATTTCGTCTTCGACTCTCAGATCATCGCCCAGGGCGTGCTCCACAAAATGAGGATTCGCGAGATCCCGATCGCGACTCGCTATTTTCCTGAAGCCTCCCAGATCAGTCTCGGCCGGAGCCTCGTCTACGGGCTTTCGATCCTCAAGACTCTCATCAAGTTCAAGCTTCACAAAAAAGGGTGGATGAAATTCGGGATGTTCAACGGACGGGCTCGAATCCCGGATCGCAAGGATTGACCTCGGTCCGAATGTCCGACGTTCATTCCAGATGAATCAAGGACGGGTCCTATCGCGGGACGGGCCTCCAGCCGAGATAAGAAACGCACAGCCCCAGCGGCCCATCTTTTCCAGTCAGCGTCCGGCTTGTTTTCAGGGTGAGCACGGCCGGCTTCTCCCCGTGCACAGAGGCGGGAATAAGATAACCTGCCCACGACGAGGCTGAAGCCGAAGTGAAGGAATCGACCTCCTGGCCGTTGATTTCGACCGTCACGACCGAGCTCTTATCATCGTTAAAGCTGGGAAAACGGAAGGACATGAGCAATTGAACGTCCCCCCGCATCATGGGAAGAAAGACGGTCGCTTCGTTCTTCATCCACCTCCTCGACTCTTCGGCAGGGTACCATCCAGAGCCGATGAACTGATCCTGGCCGGAACGTTTCGGCGTCGCCCCCGGCACGGGCAGCCACTCCAGAGCAAAGCACTGCAGACCCAGCTCCCGGGTGTCCTCATTAAAGCCCGCCCGTTTGGGAATGATCGCCCGGTCGGTCTCGATGGACAGAATACAGCGATTGGCGAGGGCGCTCGTGTCCACGGTCACGTTCCGCTTGATGTCCTCTTGGCTTGTCGTGAATCTGTCGATCTCGCGTCCGTCGATCCTGATCACGACCGTCGCTCCGAGACCGGCCCCGGCTTGGCGGACGATGTCCGCCCTCAAGTGGAGCGTCATGCTATCCGCCGGGACGAAGAGCGCAACCTCGCCGCGCTTTCCCATCCAGCGCCAGGCCTGCCGGCCGTCGTTCTCTTCGTCATACCATCCGCTCTGCCAGAGGACATACCGCTCGCCTTTCAGGTCCGTCACGACGGCTTTGAAGTACCGGCCCAGGCTGAGCCGGCGCAGGCGTTCCACGCCTGGCCCCGGCGTCCATTGAAATAACCGGCCCGACGTATTGAGCAGAGGGCCCGTGGTCAGAGCGATCTGGCACTTCTGCGCTTCCTCGGGGGCGATCAGATTCAAGCCGGACGTCAGGGAACCCGACAAGATTATGACCCGGAAGGGAGCCATGGCATAGCGTATATAAGGAAGGAACAACGCCTCATAGAGGAGAGTGTCGGTCTTCGGGTCTTGATTTTTCAGGACGTCGTTGACGGCCTGCATCGGCGGACTCACCTCCCTGCGCCGGAGTTCGATGACCGGAAAAACCCAGACGGCCATGGCCACTCCGGCGACGGCCGCGAGCGGCCATCCCGCGAGACGGGGCCAGGTCCGGCGGGCGGTGTGAAACAACCGGCGTGGGCCGTTGATGAGGGCATAGCCCGCCAATCCGGTGAACAGCGGCATGAAGGGCAAGGCGTAAAGCGGCCCGCCCAAAGGCGGGTTGTAGCTGACCGCAAAAATGAGGCAGGGCAGGAAAGAAAGCGTCAGCCAGCCCAGAGCTTTCCCCTTTCGGTCCACGACCAGGCACAACACTCCGGCCGCGGCCAGGATATAAATCGCGATGGCGATGTCCCCATTCCCCCAAATATCGACGAAGAATCGCTCCAGTCGATACTTAATTTGGAGGCTCGTCGTCTGGACGAAGATCGTATCGGTAGTGGCGATGTAATGCGCATGCTTCCGCAGGGCGAGTAGATAGCGGTTGACTCCTGTGAGCAGCATCGCCGGGATATAACATAAAAGGAACCCGGCAGCCGCCGAGGAGCCCGCCGCCAGAACCGTTTTCCATCGGCCGCGCTTGAGCCAGATGAGCATGCCGACGGCCAGGGCAGGGGCCACGGCCGCGACCACCGATATGCGAATGCCCATCCCCAGGCCAAGCACGGCGCCGGCGGCGATGAGCGCGCCCCTCGATTCCCGGCCGCGCAGGGCCAAGGCCAGGCCGAGCAGGCCGGCGGCGAGCCCCGGGGCATCGCTTCGCGGCGCACCGCTATAAAGAAGGACGGCCGGGGCGAACATGGTCAGCCATGCGCCGGCCGCTGCGGCCGCGCGGTCCCGGAAAATCTCGCGATAGACGCAGTACAGGGCCGCTCCGAGAATCGAGGCGAACAACGCGCTCGTGATGCCGAGGGCCAGACAGTCCGCGCCCCCGATTCCATGCACCAGCCGAGCGATGAACACGAACAGAGGGAAACCGGGCGGCTGAGGTTGATGGAGAGCAACGTCGAATCCGTGAAGGGCCCGGGCGAAGAGGACGTCGTCCCATTCCCAGAGGGACACGGGGATGGTGAGGAACCTGGTGATCGCGCAGACGAGGGTCAGGCCGAGGACGGCATATAAATCCGATTTTTCCCTTTTCCTACCGATGCCTCGGCTCTCCATCAGCGCCATCCGCCGCGGGGCATCCTCGCCGCCCGTCACGGCAGCCTTCCGATGAAATTGAAGAGGCGGGCGGTTGTGTCTCGGTCGCGGCGGTAGGAGTGGAGACGCGCGTCGCAGTGCGTGCAGAGGGGGACGTCGAGAACGCTGCGGGCGTCGAGCCCCGCGCCGATCAATTGACGGCGGTTGGCCTCGCGCAGGTCGAAAAGATATTTCCCCGGCCGGCCGGCGATGGGACGAAAGACATCCTCGGCCAAGCCCGCCGCCCGATATTCGCCCCGCACATCGTTTCCGACCTCGTAACACGGCGCTCCGATGCACGGGCCGAGCGCGGCCAGAAGGGACGGCGGCCGGCAGCCGTAGCGGGCGTGAAGCCCGTCCACGACGTGTTCCAAAATGCGGTGCCGCGTGCCGCGCCAGCCGCAGTGGACGGCGGCGATCACGCGCTTCGACCGGTCGACGAGAAACACGGGGAGGCAGTCGGCCGTCTTCATGATCAGGAAGATCCCCGGTTCATCCGTGGCCAGGGCATCGCCCTGGAGGCGTCGGTTCGGCGCCGCCTCAATGAAATGGACCCGGTCCGTGTGGACCTGCTTGAGCCAAACGATCTTGAAATTCTCCCATCCCGCTCTTTTTCTGAAATCGGACAGCTTCCAATGGCGCGTGCCGAAGCCGTGGATGAGCCAGGGGATCCGGGCCAGGCGCGGGACTGTCAAATACGGTCGAGCCGTAGATGCGATCATTCCGGGTTTTATATCACAATATCAACAGCTTTGCGAACGACCGAAAGGCGCATGGCTAATCCCCCCTTCTCCCCCCTTCCCCCCTTGCCCTTTGGCCTGGCGGCATGTATCATAGCTCTTGAAAAAAAACCATGAGGAAATCCATGAAATTTCTCGCTTTCGGCGCGCTCTTTATTCTTCTCGCGGGCCTGGCCCATCTCGCTCCCGAAGGACGGCCGCGCCTGCGCCAATTCGGCCTCAAGACCGGCGTCCTCGACCCCGGGCCGCTCAACGCCATCACCGACGTGGCGGGGGTGAAAGTCGGCCAGGTCACGCTCATCGAAGGCCGGGACGTCCGCACGGGCGTGACCGCGATCCTACCGCACGAAGGCAACGTCTTTCAGGACAAGGTCCCGGCCGGCGTCGAGTCGGCCAACGGCTTCGGCAAACTGACGGGCACGACCCAAGTCGAGGAGTTGGGCAATCTCGAAACGCCGATCGTCCTGACCAATACGCTGAGCGTGCCGACGGCCGCCGACGCCGTGCTCGATTACGTTCTCGGTCTCCCGGAGAACAAGAGCGTCGAGTCGGTCAACCCGGTCGTCGGAGAGACGAACGACGGCTGGCTGAACGACATCCGCGGCCGGCACGTCAAGAAGGAGCACGTTCTCGAAGCCATCAGGAGCGCGAAAGCCGGGCCCGTCGAAGAGGGCGCGGTCGGCGCCGGCACGGGGACGATCTGCTATAACTTCAAAGGCGGGATCGGAACGGCGTCGCGAAAGCTCGCTGCCGCCCGCGGCGGCTACACGGTCGGCGTCCTCGTCCAGACCAACCACGGCGGAAATTTCCAGATCAGCGGGATTCCGGTCGGCGAAAAGCTGCGCGGCGGCCGGGGAGAAGGAAAACCGGCCGCGTCCATGCGCGACGATCCCGCGGTCGAAGGCTCGTGCATGATCGTCGTCGCCACCGACGCGCCGCTCGACGCCCGCAACCTCAAGCGCCTGGCCAGGCGCGCCCTTCTCGGCATCGCCCGGACAGGGGGAACCAATTCGAACGGCAGCGGCGACTACGCCATCGCTTTCTCCACGGCCAAAGAGGTCCGCGTCCCGCATCGTGCGGCAACGGCCACCCAGACCGTCACCCTCCTCCGCAACGACAACATATCCTCGCTCTTCCTGGCCGCGGCCGAAGCGTCCGAGGAGGCTATCCTCAATTCGCTCTTCAAAGCGGTCAGGATGGAGGGGAAGGACGGCCGGGCCGTAGAAGCCCTGCCGTTGGACAAGCTCAAGGAATTGATTAAATAAATGGAGACACAATACCTATTACCCTATTCAATCCGTTTTTTTCAGGGAAATAGGGGAAATGGGTATTGTGTCTTCATTATAAGGAATCGATGAAAAAGACGATCGGCGTCCTCGGCGGCATGGGGCCGGAGGCGACGGTCCATTTCTTCAACCTGATCGTCAAACACACGGCCGCCGCCAAGGATCAGGATCATATCAAAGTGCTGGTCTGGAACGATCCGACCGTCCCACCGCGAACGGACGCCATCCTCGGCAGCGGGCCCAGCCCGCTCCCGCGGCTCCTCGCCGGCGTGAAAGTCCTGGAAAAGGGCGGCGCGGACCTCCTCGTCATGCCCTGCATCACGGCCCATTACTATGCGCCCGAGATCGCGGCGAGCGCGCACGTCCCCCTCATCGACCTGCGCGAGGAATCTCTGCGCGACGCGAAAAAACGGATCCCGGGGCTAAAAAAGGCCGGGCTCGTGGCCAGCACGGGGACGGTCCAATCCCGCCTGTTTCACGAGATATTCGAAAAAAGCGGCATCGAGATCCTGACGCCGAAGCCCATCGAACAGCAAGCCGTCATGGAGGCCGTCTTCGGGAAAAAGGGGATCAAAGCCGGGTTCACGACGGGGCGGCCGCGGACGGCGCTCGTGCGCGTCGCCCGCCGACTGATCGGCCGCGGCGCGGAGGCGGTGATCGCCGGCTGCACCGAGATCCCTCTGGTCCTGAGGGAATCGGATCTGACCGTTCCGCTCATCGAGCCGATGAGGATCGGCGCCCTCGCCTGCATCAGAAAAGCGGGGTATCGAATAAAGGAATAATCCCCCCACACCCCCCTTTAATAAGGGGGGGGAAGAGGGCCCCCCTTTTATGAAGGGTGAGAGAGCTCCCGTTTTTTAAAGGGGAAAAATCAGTTCCCCCCTTTGCCCAAGGAAATCAGTTCCCCCTTTTTCTAAAGGGGGAAAATCAGTTCCCCCCTTTTCTAAAGGGGGGTTAGGGGGGATTAGGCGCATCGCTTCGCTCCTCGCGATGACCCTTTATGTTTTGCCTTCACATATATAAAATGATCGCTGTGTTCAAAGGAGGACTCCATGAGATGCAAGAGATCGTTCGCGCCGTT
>JAUYDS010000177.1 GCA_030691735.1 Candidatus Aminicenantota bacterium | reverse complement strand
ACGGTGACGACGTTGCCCGTGTGAAGCGTCGACTTGCGTTCAATGAGCATGAGATGGCACTCTTCATCGGCCACGGGGTTGTGGCGCACGCCTTTGGGAACTACGAACATTTCACCCTCTTTGAGCTCGACCGACCCGCTGTCCATTTCGATGCGTAGGTGACCCTTGAGAATGAGGAAGAGCTCGTCTTCGTTCTCGTGGCTGTGCCAGGCCAGAGAGCCATGAACTTTGGCGACCTTGATGTACGCGTCATCGACCTCTGCAACGACGCGTGGCGACCACAGCTCGGTAAGTGAGGCGGCTATTTCTTTGGGGGACGCGACGTTCTGCATTTGTACTCCTGCGGCCTAACGGATCGCGCTTAAGCTGCGAGCGACTTGCTGGCCGGCGCAAGGAGCCGGGCCCTGGGCACCGTGTGTCAACGCCGGGCGCACAAACGCAATTCTTCCTCCAGCAACGCTCGTCAGCTTCAAGCGCTGGTTAGGCCACACACCGCAGACTTTCGGCTAAGCGCACTACCCCTACCAGTGGAGCAAGAAAACGGGCGCCATTGCAGCCAGTGCAGCGCCGACTTGCAGGGCCAGGATGGGCACAGCTCGTCTTGGTGACTGCGGCACCCACTTGATCGCGAAGTACAGTACGATAGGTCCCTGGGCAACCATGAGGAGTTGCCAGATGTGGGCTGCTGCACCCTCATCTGCCTGGGGCGCCGTACCGTGCAAAGCGACAAAAATCAACACGGTGGCGAGGGCACCGAGGGACATTGCCACGGGAAGGAAGGCGCTCGGGTGCTTCAGTATGGGTAATGGATTCATTAATGTAGATTATCACTCTGATTCGAAAGATGTCAATTTTCTATAATTCGGGAGGAGCAATACCTCGGGCTTAACAATTCCAGGGGAAAGAAGATATACTCTTGTGTGGAATGAATGACAGGGAGAAGACCCTTGTGGAGCGCGTCTTGAACGGCGATCTCGCGGCTTTCGAGCCCCTCGTTACGCCCTATCGCAAACCCCTGCTGGGACTGGCCTGCCGCATCACCCGCAATTCCGAGGACGCCAAAGAGGTCGCCCAGGAAACCTTCCTCCGGGCCTTCAAGTATCTGAAGAGTTTCGACATCGAAAAGGAGTTTAAGAGCTGGATCTTTCAGATCTTGGTCCGCGCCGCCAGAAATTATCGTCATAAACAATCGAAATACGAAGTCCTGGCGATGTCCGAGCCGGCCAAAGCGATGGCCATCGCGCCGGGCCAGGACCCGGAACGCCGGCATGACGGCGATGAGATCCGGTCGCGGCTGTCGGATTGCCTGGACACCCTGACGCCGAGGGAGAAAGAAGTCTTTCTTCTCCGCGATATCGAGGACATGAACATCCGCGAAAGCGCCCGGGTCCTGGGATGCTCGGCGGTCTCCGTCCGGGTCCATCTCTCCGCGGCGCGAAAGAAGATCCGAGTCAGGATCAAGGAACGATATCCGGAGCTGCTGGAGGACGGCCGATGAACTGCAAAAAAGCCGAAAGACTCATTCCCCTGGCCGCGGGAAACGACCTCTCGGGCAAAAAAGCCGCGGCCCTCCTCATCCATCTGGAACGATGCCCGGATTGCCGGAAGGAAGCCGCCGAGCTCGAACACGCGCTGCGGGCCGCGAAAGCCCTGGCCGGCGGCGATAGAACCGGAGATTGGAGCGAAGCCGAGTGGCTGAACCTCATGAGGAACGTGAGGGCGGCGGGGATCCAAAAGAAAAGGGTCTGGGCGGAGATCCCCCTCAAACCGGTTGTGGTCGGTGGATTGGGGCTCGTCCTGCTGGTCTTCGGTTCATTGCTGCTCAAAAAATCGCCGGCGCCGGTCGTCACCCGAGCGGCTTTCGAGAGCCCTTCCATCGAACAGGCCGCGCCAAAAGGGATCGACGGCCAGCCGGGTGTCACGTCCAGGACGATCGTCTCCAAAGAGACCGGTCTCAAGATCATCTGGTTCTACAATAAGAATTTCCAGGGGGACGGCTTCGGCAAATGAGAAAAGGCCTTTCGCTCGCTTTTGCCGCGGGGCTATTTCTGATCTCGATCAAGCCGGCGGCGGCCTGGGACGGGCAAAACGCGGGCGCCAAACCGGCCGAGATCCTTTTTACGGTCCAGCTCGTCCTCGGCTCGGTGTCGGACGAGGACAGGACGGACGAATCCCTGAAGAACGATCCCGTCATCAAAGAGATCCGGAGCCTCATGAAATACAGGACGTTCCTGCTCCTGGGCACGAGCTTGGTGAGGTCCAAGGAGAGAGAATCGGTCCAGGCGATTCTGGGCAAACAAGGCCAATACATCCTCTTCCTAAAACCGACCTTCAACACGGACGACAAGGATGAGAACATCCAAACGGAGATCCGGTTCAGCTACAATTTTCCGGATCAGAAGAACACGGATCTGATCCAAAGCACTCTTGCCTTGAAGCCCGGGGAAAGGACCGTCTTAGGTGTCTCCAAACCCCAGGGGATCGAGCCCATGGACCAGGGCTTGATCCTGATCATTTCCGGAAGGCTCGTTCGATAAAGAGCTTGATCCTGACCCCGAAACAGATCCCTTGAACACGGGGCGGGGATTCGTGATAGAATCGGGCCGCCATGAAAAAACCTTACATCAAAAAGATCGCCACGGTCTCAAAATTCAACGTCTATTTCGTGGACGGGAAATACGTCCGTGACCGCTTGAGCGAGGAATTCACCGACTTCGGCCAGCACTTCGGGTTCCGCTTCATCCCCAAAAACGAATTCTGGATCGACCGGGAGCGGACGTCGAATGAAGAGAAATTTTTCATCGACCACATGCTCGTCGAAAACCGCCTGATGGCCGAAGGCATGGGTTACGACGACGCTCTCGCCCGAGCCGACCGGGCCGAGATGAAGGAACGCCGCAAAAGCGAATACATCAAGAAGGGCATCCGGCCGCGCCGCAAAAAGAGCGAATACCTCCTTAAGATCCACAAGAAGCTCCTGAAACGCTACAGCACGGGCAAGATTCAGGTCTTGATCGTGGATGGGGAGATGGTCCGCGACCTCTTCTTCATCGACTACACCGAGGGCGGTCACGACAAGGTCTACAAGTTCATTCCGCCCGGCGAGGTCTGGCTCGACGACGATCTCCAGCTCAAGGAGATCAAGTATGTCTTACTCCATGAGGTCCACGAGCGCCGTCTGATGGCCGAAGGCTGGCCGTATTTCAAGGCCCACCGCTCGTCAAGCCACATCGAGTATCACTGCCGGCACCATCCCGGGGAATTGGAAAAAACGCTCAAGGAAGAGATCGAGAAGAACCGCCCGATTCATTCGTCGGGCAAAGGAGTGACCAGCTAGTGTGGTGTATCAGCAATGACTTTACAATGTTGTCATTCCGGACTTGATCCGGAATCCAGATTAAAAAGGCCTGGATTCCCACCTACGTGGGAACGACGTCTGGATTCCCGCTTTCGCGGGAATGACGGTTCCGGGATTCTGGATTCCCGCTCCCCACTTTCGTGGGGACAAGTTTACCCCTGCGGAAGCAGGGGCGGGAATGACGGTTCCGGGATTATTGTAAAGCCGTTATTGAGGCGCAACGCTAGGTCAGAATAGCTTTTTTTCCGCTTGCAGTT
>JAUYDS010000100.1 GCA_030691735.1 Candidatus Aminicenantota bacterium | reverse complement strand
ACCAATCTCTGGGAGTACGGCCTGGGATTCCTCAGCCTCCTCATCCTGATCGTCCCCTATCTGAAAAAATCGAGAGCGGACCGCCGCTCCTCGGCGGACCCGGGTAAATAGTTTGCGCTTCGCCCGCGTTTGTGCAAGAATCTGGCCTTGAATCCCGATGAGTCATAATCCGGCCGACTCGATGATCTATCCCCGGATTCCTTTCGAGGACCATTTCCGCCTTTCCCATGACGATCTCCAGCGGGTGCTCGGCATCGCTCAATCGAGCGGCGGCCGCTTCGCCGAGGTCTACCTGGAATACCGCGCTTACAGTTTCGTCCTCATGGAAGAGGACATCATCAAGGAAACCGCCGAAAGCATCAGCCTGGGGATGGGCATCCGGGTCGTGTCCGGAGAGAAGACGGGTTTCGGCTACACGAACGACCTGGCTTTTGACAAGATCCGGCGGGCGGCCCTGTCCGCGGCGGTGATCGCCGCCTCGCCGACCACGGCCAAGGTCGTCGATCTCAAGGCCGTCCGCTTGGCCCGCGACGTCTATCGCGTCCGCGAGGGCTCTCACCGGGCGCCGCTCGAAAAGAAGATCGGCCTGGTGAAGGAGGCCTATGCCGCCTGCCGGAAATCCTCCCGCGCCGTGAAAAAAGTGAAGGCCTCGCTCCAGGATTCGATTCAATTTGTGATGATCGCCAATTCCGACGGGCTTCTCGTCACCGATGCCCGGCCGCTGGTCAAGCTGACCTGCGTCGCGATCTCCGAGAAAGGCCGCCTGCGCGAATACGGCTTCTCCGGCGGCGGCGGCCGGGTCGGCCTTGAATATTTCGCTTCGGAGCTGACACCCCAGCGGATCGGGAAGGAGGCGGCTCAAGAGGCCTTGAACCTGCTCGAAGCGAGGCCGGCGCCCGCGGGCGAGATGCCGGTCGTCCTGTCGCCCGGACACGCCGGCGTCTTCATCCACGAGGCCGTCGGCCATCTTCTCGAAGCGGATTTCAACCGCAAGAAGACGTCGGTCTTCTGGAACAAGTTCGGGCGGAAGATCGGCTCGGACCTCATCACGATCTACGACGATCCGACCATCCCCGCCTTCCGCGGATCCTACAATATCGACGACGAAGGGACCGTGCCGCGGAAGACCCTGCTCATCGAGAAAGGCGTGATCAAAGGCCTGCTCCAAGACCGGCTCTCGGCCGGCCTGATGAAAATGTCGCTCACCGGTCATGCCCGCCGCCAGGATTTCAGCGACATCCCCCTCCCGCGCATGACCAACACCTATATCGAGAAAGGCGAGTCCGATCCAGCCGAGATCATCCGCTCGGTGAAGAAAGGTTTCTACGCCGATAAGTTCCAGGGAGGCCAGGTCGAAGACTCGGGGAAGTTCACCTTCTCGGTCAGCTCGGGCTTCCTCATCGAGGACGGCAAACTGACCGCGCCCGTCAAGCAGGCGACGCTCATCGGTTCGAATGTCGACATCCTCAACAAGATCGAGATGGTCGGTCACGACCTGACCTTCGGTCTCCAGACCGGAACGTGCAGCAAAGAAGGCCAGGACGTCCCCGTCACGGACGGCTGCCCGACCCTCAAGATCTCGAAGATGACCGTGGGAGGGCTCGAATGAAGCCGACGGCCGGCCGGGACGACCTTCTCGCTCTAGCCGAACGCCTGGTCCGGTTCGGCCGAGTCTGCGGCGCGGACGAGATCGAGGTCGGCGTCGGCGACGGGACGGAATTCAGCGTGGACGTCCGCCTCGGCGAGATCGAGAACCTCGTCGAAGCCGGGTCGCGGTCCATGGGCCTGCGGATCATCAAGGACAAAAAAACCGCCTTCGCTTCGTCCTCCGACCTGGACGAAGAAACGCTCAAGCGTTTGATCCGCAACGCGGTCCGGCGGGCGGAGCTGTCCAGCCGGGACGAGTTCTCGGGCTTGCCCACCCTCTCGAAACGGGGCGTCGATCCCGCGGCGCTCTCGATCTACGACCCCGAGATCGAACAGTTGGATTCCAAGACCAAGATCGGCCTGGCCCTCGAGACCGAGCGGATCGCTTTGGCCGACAAGAGGATCACCAATTCCCACGGGGCGAGCTTCGTCACCAACGACGGCACCGCCGTCCTGGCCAGCTCGAACGGTTTTCTCGGCCGGTTCCAAAAATCCTATTGCAGCCTGAGCGTCGGTCTGCAGGCCGGCGCCACCGACGACATGGTCGAGGATTTCTGGTTCTCCTCGCAAACGCATTTCGAGGCGCTCGAACGGCCCGAGCAGATCGCCCGGACGGCCGTCGAACGGACGGTGCGTCAGCTCAGGCCGCGCAAGATCAAGACGCAGAAGGTGCCGGTCATCTTCGAGCCGATGATGACGTCCGGTCTGCTGGGGTTCCTTTTTTCCTGCGTGGCGGGAACGGCGATCTATCAGAAATCCTCGTTCCTGGTCGGCAAGCTCGGCCGGCGGATCGCCAACGACGCGATCACGGTCGTCGATGACGGCCGGATGCCCGGGAAACTCGGCACGAGCCCCTTCGACTCGGAAGGTGTCCCTTCGCGGCGGACGGTGGTCGTCCAAAAGGGGATCCTGAAAAACTATCTCTGCAATACGTACGCGGCCCGGAAGCTGAAGCTGCGGTCCACGGGCAATGCCGACGGCGGCGGCGTCGGCCCGAACAATTTTTACCTGGAGCCGGGACCCCACGCGCCCTCCGACATCATCCGCTCCTGCGAGAAGGGGCTGGTGTTGATCCGGACGCTGGGGCACGGCCTAAATCCCGTCAACGGCGACATCTCGCGCGGCGCTTTTGGATTGTGGATCGAGAAAGGCGAGATCGCCTATCCCGTTTCCGAGATCACCATCTCGGGCAACCTCGGAGAGCTGTTGAAGAACATCGAAATGGTCGGCTCGGACCTCGAATTCCGGGGTTCGATCTGCGGCCCGACGATCAAGGTCGCCGAGATGATGGTCTCCGGGACCTGAGACGGCGCTCAGCCCGGCACGGACCCTCCCCGAGAATCAAAATTGGTTGAGATGCAGGACGCTTTCCAGCGTCCGCTTCGGGACATGGAACGTAAAGTCTTCGTCCTGCCAGTATTTCGTCGAATCGACGAAATCCTCGGCCTTCGAGACCTGAGCGGGATAGCCCAAGGCCAGGATGGAGTCCAGCTTGTGCGAATCGGGGATGCTCAGAAGTTCCCCGACCTTCGCTTTATCGATGGAAATCAGCCAGCAGCCGGCGATGCCCTCCCCGAGCGCGGCGAGGGACATGTTCTCGATGGCCGCGCCGACGTCGTACTCGTACATTTCACCCCGGATCCGCGAGTTGACGAGCACCGCCACATAGGCCTGGGGTTCATGGCCGGGACGGGGATTGCCCCGCGGGGCGATGGCCGAGGCCCATTTCAAGCAGGCGAAGATCTCTTTTTTTCGGACCTCCTCGTCGATGAGGACGAATTCGAGCGGCTGGAGATTGGCCGCCGACGGCGCCAGGCGGCCGGCGTTGACGATCTTCACCAGAATGTCCCGGCCGACCGGCTTCGGCCCGAACTGGCGGATGGACCGGCGGGCGACAATGAGGTCATACACGCTCATGCTCAACCCTCTTTCAGGAGGGCCCGGATCTTTTCGGCATAAGCGCGGCCGGCGTCGTCAAGCGCCGCGATCTCGATCTGTTGGGGCCCGCTGATCCCGAGGCCGATCTCGACCGCCCGCTGGATCTGGTCCTGCTCGAAGATCTTCCGTCCCATGATGGTCGCGTTCGATCCCAGCTCTTTGAGGACCGCCACCCCCACCGCGTCCACGGCCACGAGGTCCGTTCCTCCGATCATCACTCCGGCATCGACCTTTTTGCCGCGCGACGGCCCGCCGTCGACGAAGGCCTCGACGCCGTCCATGAGAATGAGCTTGGGTCGATATCCCAGGTTCAATTCGGCGATCATCTTGCGCATGTCCGTCTCGCGCTTGCTGTGAAGCTCCCGGCGGATGCTTTTCGGCGTCATCCCCACGGCCAGCTTCATCGACATCGAGAAATGCCCGCCGGACCCGTGCGTTTTGAGACAGCACGTGGACACCAGATACTCCGCTTGGGCCACCGCCTTGGGGAGAGAAAAGCCGTTCGACCAGTGGTTGCCCGGAGGATTGAAGGCCGTCCAACCGTCCTCGGCGAGCTCCTCGAAATTGAGGATGTCGAACCCGAGTTCCTGCCCCAACGCCGGGATGCCCTTGTCCTCCAAGACCTTTTTTGTCTGAGGGGGACCGCTGCTCTCGCCCAGCGTGATCTTGGCCGCCCCGCGCGCCTTCAGCTCCAGGATGATCTGGCGCAGCGTGTCGGTGTGCGTCGATCCGGGCGCGGGATCGGCCGTGTTGAAGTTCGGCTTGAGAAGGATCGCCTTCCCCTTCGGGGAGGGAAAAGAGAGAAGACGCAGGACATCCTTCACGCCCTGGATCCGGTCCATGGTCTTGACCAGGACGACCGTCGTCTTGGCGCCTCCCTGCGCGCCCGCTAGGAATCTCGGCTTGAAAGCCGACACGGCCGCCGCGCCGGCCAGTGACGTCTCGAAGAACTTCCTTCGGCTCATCTTCGAATAAAGCTCATGGTTCATGTCCTGCCCCTTTCTAGGTCATTCATCGTCAAGGGACGAGCCTTCGCGGCGGAAGTGGACCCCCGGGCAAAGCCCGGGGCACTCACCCGCGATGCAAATACGCGGCTGAGTGCTGCGGAAGCGGATCCCCAGACAAAGCCTGCCCTCATTTGCTTCGCGAATGAGGACTGCAAAGCCTGGGGCCCCTGCCGCCGCCCCGGCCGCCGTCGTGAAGATTCTATCATAAATGGAAGCGCCGACACAGCCGCCGCCGGGCCCCGGCTCGGCCGAGCGAAGAAAGGCTGGCTGTTTGGGGTTTGGGAAAAATTTTAAAGGGGGATAATGAAAAAGGGTTTCAACCTCGTCCAGCCAGCGAAACAAGGTTTTTCCTAGTATAAACGAACCCTCGTTCAAAAATCAACTGTTTTCTCCGCCGATAGTGATCTTGACGACCACGTTCTTCCCGTTCCAGGTCAGATTTCCTTTCTCGAAGTCCTGCCGCCGCCCGCCCGGAACCGGGACCTCATCCGACGTCGGCGGGCCGAGCTTGTCGAACCCCGAGATGGAGAAGAACTTCTCATAAAAGACCCCTTTGACCCAGAAGATCCGGCCCAGCGCCGGATTCAGGCAGAGCAGGCTCGTGCTTTTCTCGGCCGTGGATGGATCGGCCGGGGGCTTGAGAAAATCCTGAACGATGCACAGTCCGACCGCGTGGACGGCGTAGGTGCCGCCG
>JAUYDS010000091.1 GCA_030691735.1 Candidatus Aminicenantota bacterium | reverse complement strand
GATTTATCTCTAACGATGGACCTTACCCCCCTATGCAAAACGGCGAACTTCAACATAAACTCGCAGATTCTAGCGCCTTAACATTCTCGAGTCAAGGGACGAGCCTTCGCGGCGGAAGTGGACCCCCGGGCAAAGCCCGGGGCCCCGGCCGTCGTCGGATTTCCATTTCGACGACTGGACTGGCCTTTGATGGAAGCCCGGACACCGCCGAGCGGGGCAAGCTCCGCTACTGGATGGTTTTTATTTATACGGATCGTCTTTGACCCGGAACATGAATTCCGGATCGATCGAGGGCTTGTCCCTCCGGTGTTTTTTCATCAGGGAGATCCGCTTTTCCAGCAGTTCCGGGAAGTTCTCGCCATGAATGAAAGGCGTCTCTCCAAAATCCGAGACGAACATCCATTCGACCGGCGCATCTCTCCAAAGGCGGATGAGCCGGCGGGAATTGTCGATCTCCCGGCCGATCATATCGTCGAGAAGCGCCCGGCAGCGGGCTTTGACTCCGCGGTCCCACGTCTCCATGTATTCATGGACGGCGTAGATCCAGACGGCGGTGTTCCTAAGAGTCTCATACAAACCCCATAAGGCCTGCGCCCGACAGGCCTGATCGGCGAAAACGGACCTGGCCTTTTCATCGCCGGCCCGGCCCGCTTCGACCTTTTTCTTCGTGAACAGGTCGATGGCGGCTCGCAGCGGCTTCATGGCGCCGGCATCGATCCGACGGTAGGCGCGCCGGGCATAATCCTTGGTGATGAGCTCGAACAGGACGTCCCGCGCCAGGTCCACCTTGTTGGGATTGTGGACGGGGCTGACCATGACCTTTTCATAATAAGCCCGTTCCTCTTCCGGAATTTTCAGGATATCGGGGACGAGCGGCCGGACCAGAAGCCGGTTCCAAACCGAGCCGAATCCGGAATAAAGGGACATCGGCACAAAGCGCCGGATGGACCGCTCGATCAGACGCCAGCCTTTGACGAGGTCTCCGGCGAAGTGATCGCCGGCGTATCGCCGGGCGATTTTCGAGACCATTTTGTCGACGCTTAAACCCGCATCCAGTTGGAATTCCCTGAAGATCTCCTGGTTGACGGCATAAGGCACCTTGTCGGGCGGCTGGAGGCCGCCCATATGGGCCAGCGTTCGGATCCCCAGTTTAGTGCAGGCCCGGAGCTTTTCGTGGACGAGCCAGGGAAAGGGGATCCCCAGAAGGGGCTCATGATTCCCGTGGGAATTGAAGAAATGATAGAAATAACTTCGACTGCCGCGCGCTTCCAATTCGGTGACGGCCTTTTTTTCCCTGTCCCGCAGCCGGTTATGATAGGCCGAGCCGAGGACCTGAATATCCGGATATTCGGGATGCGGATAGTTGTTCTCCCATCCGGACACGAGCAGGGAATTGATTTCGACGTCGATCCGGTCCTTGAGCTCCGGCCAGAGATGCCGCCGCTCCCCGTAAAAGGATTCCAGCCGGGTGATCACCCGGAACCGGGGATTGATCTTCGCCGCGGCATCGCGCAAGAGGCGATAAAATCGGGCGATGTTGGCCGCGGCCGAGCGGGCGATCTCCTCGTCGTTCTTCCATTCGCGGATCATGTAAGCCCCGCCGTTCCGCCCCACGTAGAGGGATTTCGTGTGTTCGAAACCCGAGCCGCTGTCGTTCGACCAAATGGCCATGAACTCGAGCTCGGGGACTTCGGCCATCAGGTTCGACATCATCTCGGCATAGTGGCGACGGGCGAGTGGATGGACGAGCGACAACGAATAACGCGGCTTGAAGCTCCGGAACGGATGGTCGACGCGGGCCCCCCGCAAGGTCGGATACTTTTGAAAGAGCGTTTCAGGAACCGATCGCGGCTCAAAGCAGAGCAGTCCCGGGACGAGGCCGTATTTAGTGGCCAGCCGGGCGTTCTCCTTGAGGCGGGCCAGGTTGGCCTCGAGATATTCCCGGGGATAGAGCCCGCGGTTGAGACGGCTGTCCACGAACTGGTCCAAGGCCGGACAGTAGGTATAGAAATCCGAATAGAACTCGCCCGGGACGCCCTGTTCGTAAGGGAAGGGCGTAGCCAGGGCGTTGACCTCGATATGGGTGAAGCCGAGCCTGGCGTATTCACGGATGTAACGTTCTCGATCGAACTTCCGCATGATCCGGGCATACTGGGTCAAGGCCAGGTCGAAGGTCGATTTCTCAACCGAAAAACTGATCTCCCGAAACCGATGCCGAAGCTCGGCCGGATCCATCTCCATGAGATCCTCAAGGAGATACCTTACGGCCGTGAAAAGAAAGGAAGGCTGGGAGCTTATGAGATGCGCCGGGCCGCCGGCTTCAAAATGGATATAGATCCACTCCCTATCCTCGGGGACCTTGAGCCCGTCCCGGGAGAGGCGTGATATCCAAGCCTCATCGGCGACGGCGAGGCAGATCGCGCTTTTTTCCAGAGCCGCGGTTCGACCGCCGGACCGCCTGATAGAAGCGCCTGGTCTCAAGGCCGGGAGCAACTCTCGCGCCGCGGTCTCCTCGACGGGATAGCCTTTCCCGGGGATGAAGACGTGCCGGACTTCGCCCAGTCGATCTCTGACGGTCATGCGAACCTCCCCGTTATTACTTTTTTTTCCACGGCGGGGGATTGTAGGTGGCCCGAGATTGGAAGGTCTGCGGGCCGAAGGCCTGCGGCGGCATGACGGCCGTCTTCTGGAAGGCCTTGAGGGTTTCGTGCATCGCCTTATTGTTTACATCATACCCGTCTTAAAAAGAAAGGACAAGAACGCGGTTGCCGCGCCAGCCCAGGAACTTGAGGAGATCGGCAAAAGAGATCGTCAGTGTGGCCGTGTTCACGTTGGGATGAAAATTGATGAAGGCCTCATTTTGAAGCCCGGCATCCAGGATGACGATGACCTCTCGCCCCTCGTCCTGGAGAAGCCCGAACGGCGAAACTTCGCCGGCGCTGACCCCCAGAAACCGCTTCAGGCGCTCGTCGGAGGCGAAGCTGAGCCGGTCGCTGTGAAGCTGTTTGGCAATCGCCTGGATGTCCACTTTTTTCAGGTGCTCGGCGATGATAAGATAATGCCGGTTGCCCTTTTTGTTCCGGACAAAGAGGTTCTTGCAGTGCGATCCTTCGATCCCCTGCCAATGAACGACGGCTTGCTCGACGGTAAAGACGGGAGGGTGTTCGTGCCGGATATGGGGAATCCCCAGATTCGTCAGCGCCTCATAGACCTTTTGTTCTCTCTCTTCAGGCATGACGGCATCTCCAGACATCCCTATTTTCTATCCGGCATAAGACCCGAAGTCAAGTCGCGAGACCACGTCGGCCCGCCATGAACCTTTTTCCCTCCGCGCTCGTATGAACAAGTGTGGTGTATCAGCAATGACTTTACAATGTTGTCATTCCGGACTTGATCCGGAATCCAGATTAAAAAGGCCTGGATTCCCACCTACGTGGGAACGACGTCTGGATTCCCGCTTTCGCGGGAATGACGGGGAAAAAGGGAATGACGGGGAAAAAGCGCCATGCCCTTGTCATCCCCGCGGTCCCTCTTGTCATCCCCGCGGTCCCTCTTGTCATCTCCGCGGTCCCTCTTGTCATCCCCGCGGAGGCGGGGATCCAGGTTACTGGCCGAGCGGGCTGGATTCCCGCTCCCCACTTTCGTGGGGACAAGTTACCCCCTGCGGAAGCAGGGGCGGGAATGACAGTTCCAGGATTATTGTAAAGCCGTTATTGAGACGCAACACTAGTGGAGGTCGTGGAACGATGAAATTCCTGCTTTGGCTGCTCCTGTTGGTCATCTGTTGGCCGGTCGCCCTGCTGGCCCTGCTCCTCTATCCCATCGTCTGGCTTTTTCTTCTTCCGTTCCGCCTGCTCGGCATCGCCGTCGACGCAGTCTTCGACCTTTTCAAGACCCTCATCACCCTGCCGGCGAGGGCCCTGCGCGGCGTCAGATGAGGCCGATGACCCGTCCCTGGGCCGCTTGATAAGCGATCTTCAACCAGCCGCGGCTGGCGATGAAGACCTGCGCCAGCAAAAACCCGATGGCGATCGTCACGGTCGAGGTCTGAGGGACGGCCGAGTCAAGGACCTTGTAGAGCAGGAACGACGCCCAGCCGGCCAATCCCAGAAGATAATAGAGGGCCAATGTCTTCGCCGGTTTTTTAAGGACGAACCGGACCGCCTCGAGCAGGGAGCGAAAGACATCCCGGGAGTCCCGGCCGGCGATCAGGATCCGGGCATAATCCATGATCATTTTGATCAGGAAGACGAGAAAGAAAGCGAAGAGGATCTTGATAATCGTGAAGACGAACGTCGTCTGTTCGTTGGTGGAATCGCGGAAATTGAAGTTGATGAGGGCATTGATGAGGATAAAAATAAGCCCGGCCGTCAGCCATAGACCGAGCGAATAGATCTCGAGCCGAAAGAACCGGCCGTAGAACCGGCCGCCTCCGGCGAAGAAGGTCTCGGCGAAGCGCCACCTCCCGCCTTTCTGGATCAGGATCTGCAGGATCCCGCCGTAGAGGAAAACGGAGACGAGCGCATAGAGGACGCTCAAACCGATGACAATCACAAAAAGCTCCGTGACCGCCCCTCCGCTTGCCGAAGTCAGGAATTCGACGACGACGTTCATGTCGGCTTTATGGACCATCTCCTTGACCAGGGCGCTCGTCCCGACCGCGCCGCCGAACGCCCTGAGGAACACGAAGTAACAGAGTCCGGCGACCAAAAGGTTGAACGACCAGAGAAGGACGATCATTTTCGGCCGGACCGTCGATTCCCGGATCCCTTTCACGGCGCATTGGATGACGTTCATCTCCATCCCCCCTCTTAGAACGATATCAGCGACAGAAAGCCCTGGACCCAAGCCGTGAACCCGAGCGCCGCTTTGACCACGGCCGGCCTTTTCAATTCGAGAACCCGGGAATTGTTCGCGTAATTCGCGTCGAGCACCATTTTATGGTCCGGATCGACTTCGGCCGAGACGACCTTGGCGGTCTTCTGGTACACGAAGCGCGTCCAGCGGTCCTTGCCGTCCCAGGTTTCACGGACCTTCTCTCCGTCGTCGAAGACGACCAGGATCTCTTGGGGAAAGATCCATTCGCCATAGCGGGCGACCGTGATCTCGTTGCGGTAGACCTTTGGGGCGGGCTTCGCCGGGGCCCCGCCTTCTTCCTTCCCGGGAGGCTCGGTCGCCCGGCCATCGAAAAGGCCTTCCCCCGCGGCGATTTCTTCGGCTTTCAGGCCGCTGACCGCATAATCGAGCTTGTCCGGGCTGTAGAGGACCTGGCTGAAGAACCAGCCGAGATCCTTCCCGCTCACTTCTTCGGCGGTGTGGATGAAATCTTTCGACGTCGGGTGGCGGAACTTCCATCTTTCGAAGTACGTTCTCATGAGGCGCGACATGACCTCCTCCCCGAGCCATTTCTCCAGGGTCAGGAGCATCAGTCCGGCCTTGGCGTAAACGTTCAAAGAATAGCTCCCGCCGCTGATATACTCCCAGGATTTTTTTACGATCGGATCGAATCGTCCCGAACCGATCACGGACATCCGGTTGTAGGCCACGCTCCCGATCTTGAGGCCGCCGATATCTATCATCGAACGATCCTCGCCGTAATATTTGGCCATGGCCTTGATCTCGGAGTAGGTGTTGATGCCCTCGTCGAGCCAGGCCTCTTCGAACTCGTTCGACCCGACCATTCCATACCAGTAGCCGTGGCCGAACTCATGGATCGTCACCATCTCGGGGAAGCGGACACCCTTGGGCATCCAGGTGGTGGTCCCGGCCGTGAACAGCGTCGGGTATTCCATTCCGCCCGCCCCCATGGCGCCGGGAGCGGGGTCCACGAGCGTGATCGTCTCATAGGGATAAGGGCCATAGCTCCGGCTATAGAACTCCAGCCCGTTGCGCAGCGCTTGCGCATAGCGGTCTTTCTGCTTGACGTGGGAGCGGTGGACGAGCAGAATCATCTCGGTCTTTACGCTCGGTTCAGCAAGAGCGTATTTTTCCCGGAACTCGATGAAGTCCGGGCAGGCCGTCCAAGCGAAATCATGAACGTTTTCCTGGTCATGAACATAGGTCCTTGTTCCGTCGGCGTTTTTCGTCTCCCCATTCCGCTTGCCGGTGGCGCCGACGACGAACTTCTCCGGCGCGGTGATCTCGACGTGGTACGTTCCGTAATCGGCGAAGAATTCGGAGCTGGCATGATACTGGTGGCAGTTCCACGCGCCGTTCTGAAAGACCCCGATCTTGGGAAACCACTGCCCGACCATATAAAAGTCGCCGGCGAAGCCGGAGCGGGCGAAGACTTTGGGCAGCTTTGAAGTGAACTCGATGGCCACGGCGATCTTTTTCCCGGGCGGCAGCGGCGTCGGCAGATCGATCTTCATCACGGTCCGATCGTCGGCGTTCCCGTCGTCAGGTTGGATGAAGGCCATGGACGGGGTCAGGTCATCGCCGTCCTGAATGCGGATGTTCTTGACCGTGATGAAGCCCCAGTTGTTCTTGTCCGCCTTGAATCCGCGACTGGAGCCTCCGCTCTCTCTCATGAAGGTCGTCCGGCTGTTCTTGAAGGCGTTCAGATAAAGATGGAAGCGGAGCTCGGAGACGGGAAGGTCGGTATCGTTAAGCCAGGTTAGGATTTCGCTTCCTAAAATTTTTTTCTCAGCCGGCACCAGGCGCGCTTTGATATCGTAGCTGGCGATCGGCCGGCTCAGGGCCGCGAATAGAGCAGAGGCCATGAATAAAAAAATCGCCGCGAAAATTGGGATGCTTCGTCTCATGGACGTTCTCCTGCAATGCAACGGTCTTAGGCCGTCCAGAAGGCCCGGCTGCGGACGGTCTTGAACAGGGCGACTCCGCTGTCAAGGGACGAGCCTTCGCGGCGGAAGTGGACCCCCGGGCAATGCCCGGGGCACTCACCCGCGATGTAAATACGCGGCTGAGTACGGCGGAAACGGATCCCCAGACAAAGCCTGGGGCCCCTGCCGCCGCCCCGGTCGCTGTGGGC
>JAUYDS010000086.1 GCA_030691735.1 Candidatus Aminicenantota bacterium | reverse complement strand
CGGCACCGTCCGCACGGACGAAACGGGGAAATTTACGATCGCCTTCAAGGCCAAACCCGATCCGTCCGTGCCCGCTTCGTCCCAACCCGTCTTTACCTATCAAGTGACGGCCGACGTCACCGACAGCGCCGGCGAAACACGGAGCGCGGAAGGAAGCGCTCGCGTCGGATATGCCTCGCTCGAAGCGGGCCTGTCCGGGAAAGACTGGCAAGAACAGGGCAAACCCGTGGTCCTCTCGATCACGACGACTACATTGAACGGTAAGAGGATCGCCTCCAAAGGCGTTGTCGAGATTTTCCCCCTTCGGGGTCCGGATAAACCGGTCCCCGCCGACATGATCGGTGAAGTGTCCCTCAGAGAAAAGGAAGCCCAGTCCGGGAAATCCGGATCGGGATTCGCCCAAACGTCGGATTGGCGGAAATGGCCGGAAAGCGCTCCGGTCGCGAAAAAGGAATTCGAAACGAGCCTCAAGGAGGGGACGAAATGCTCCGTCTCCTTCAACCTCGGCCAAGGCGCCTATAAAGCCAGGTTGAAGACCGTCGATAAGGCCGGGACTCCGGTCGAAGACAGGCTCTATTTTCTCGTCCTTGACCCGGCCGAGGCGCGGTTCCCGGTCAAAATACCGTTCCACGGCTCCGTCCGATCGGACTCCGTCGAGGTCGGGCAGACCTTCGAGATGCTGTGGGGAACGGGCTATGAGAAAGGCCCGGTCCTTATCGAGGTCCTTCAGAACGGCAAATGGCTCCAGCGCTACTGGACCACCGGCGCCCCGACCCAGGGCGTCCTCCGCGTTCCGGTCGGGGAGGAGTTGCGAGGCGGATTCACGGTGGCCGTGTCCATGGTCAAGGAAAACAGGCTGTACCGGGAGAACCGGAGAGTCCACGTTCCCTGGACGAACAAATCGCTCGACCTCAAGTGGAAGACATTCCGCTCCAAGCTCCGTCCCGGCCAGGCCGAGACTTGGTCGCTCCAGATCAAAGGAAGCCAGGCCGAAATGCGCGCGGCGGAGATGGTCGCATCGCTTTACGACGCCTCGCTCGACCAGTTCTATGGGCACGGTTTTCCGGGGATCTCCGGAATCTTCCGGTCCGATACGACCTATGTGAGATGGGGCTTCTCCAACCGGCCCGAGATTTTTCGCGGGTTCACCGACAATCTAAATCCGTACCGCTCGACCCTCACGCCGAGCTATGTCCATTTCCCCAAAGCGGTCGAAGAAGACCTGTTCGCCTTCCAATATCCGGGAGGGATGAAGACCATGGCCAGGATGGACATGCCGGAAGCGCCCGCGCCGACGATGGCCGCGGCTGAAAAAGATATGGCTGTCGCGGGCGGGGTCGTTGGCGGCGTGACGGGCGGCGTGACCAGCGCCGTCGAAAAGAAAGCGGCGCCCGAGGTCGACCTGTCCCAAGTCCAGGCCCGGAAGAACCTCAGCGAAACGGCCTTTTTCTACCCCCATCTTCTGACCGACCGGGACGGTACGGTTACGATCGAGTTCAAGATCCCCGAAGCGCTGACCCGCTGGCGTTTTCTGGGGTTCGCCCACACAAAGGAACTGCAGAGCGGTTCGCTCGAAGGGGAGACGGTCACTCAGAAAGAGCTGATGGTCCAGCCCAATCCTCCGCGCTTCCTCCGCGAAGGTGACGCCCTGGAATTCACGGTCAAAGTGACGAACATGGCCGACAAGGAAGCCGCGGGGGCGGTCGAGCTCCGTTTCTTCGACCCTAAGAACGATAAGTCCATCGATGCCCTCCTGGCCAATAAAACCCAGAAGCACGCATTCACTATCCCGGCCAAGCAGTCGCGCTCGTTCTCCTGGCCGGTCACCGTTCCCGACGGCCTGGAGATCGTCGGCTATAAAGCGGTGGCCGCCGCCGCGGCATTCTCGGACGGCGAAGAAGGGATGTTCCCCGTCCTCAGCCGGACCCTCCTTGTCCGGGAGTCGATCCCCCTCTGGATCAGCGACAAGGGAGAGAAAAAATTCACCTTTGAGAAACTGGCTAAGTCGGGAGAATCGACGACGCTCAAACACCTCGGGCTGACCGTGCAGATGGCGTCCAACCCGGCCTGGTACGCCGTTCAGGCGCTGCCCTACCTCATGGAATTCCCCTATGAATGTTCGGAACAGGTCTTCAACCGTCTCTACGCCAACAGCCTGGCCCAGAAAATCTCCGGATCGAGCCCCAAGATCCGCAAGGTGTTCGATCTGTGGAAGGGGACCGATGCTCTCAAATCGAACCTGGAGAAGAACGAAGACCTGAAGAGCGTCCTGCTCCAGGAATCGCCCTGGGTCCTCGAGGCCAAGTCCGAAACCCAGGCCAAGTGGAACATCGGCCTCCTGTTCGACGAAAACACGATGAGCCGGGAGCTCAAGAACGCCTATTCCAAGCTGGCCCAAATGCAGCTCGCGGACGGCTCCTGGCCCTGGTTCCCCGGAGGCCCCGGCAACAGCTATATCACCCTTTACATCGTGACCGGCTTTGGGCGGCTGAAGCATCTGAGCGTCAAGTTCGTGGCCCAGGACCTCGCCTTCAAGGCCCTCGAGCATCTGGACAACTGGATCGACTCCAACTACCGGGAGATCCTGAGGTTGAAAAGCCAGGACCAGAACCACCTGAGCCCGACGATCGCCCTTTATCTCTATGGGCGGAGTTTCTATCTGGAGGAACGCCCCATTCCGCCGGAAAGCCGCGAGGCCGTGGATTATTTCCTGGCCCAAGGGGCGAAATACTGGCTTCAGCTCGACAACCGACAAAGCCAGGCCCACCTGGCCCTGGCCTTGAACCGGTTCGGCGACAAGGAAACGCCGCCGAAGATCATGCGGTCGATGAAAGAGCGGAGCCGGGTCGACGAGGAACTGGGCCGGTTCTGGAGCGAGCTGGAATTCTCCTGGTGGTGGTACCGCGCTCCGATCGAAACGCAGGCGGTCATGATCGAAGCCTTCGACGAGGTCATGAACGATCAGAAGACCGTTGAGGAATGCAAAATCTGGCTCCTTAAACAGAAGCAGACCCAGGACTGGAAGACGACCAAGGCCACGGCCGACGCGGTCTACGGCTTGATCCTGCGCGGAACGGATCTCTTGGCCTCGGACGCGATCGTCGAGGTCAGCCTGGCCGGAAAAACGGTCCAGCCGGAGAAGGTCGAAGCCGGCACCGGATTCTATGAGAAGCGGTTCGCGGCCTCCGAGATCTCTCCGGCGATGGGGGCCATCACGGTCAAGAAGACGGATAAAGGTATCGCCTGGGGCGGCGTCCACTGGCAGTATCTCGAGGACATCTCCAAGATCACCGCGCACGCCCAGAATCCGCTTCGTTTGAAGAAGTCCGTGTTCATCCAGCGGCTGACCAAGAAGGGGCCGGTCATCGAGCCCGTCCAGGGACCTCTGGCCGTGGGCGATACCCTGATCGTCCGCATCGAGCTGCGCACCGACCGCGACATGGAATACGTCCATATGAAAGACCACAGGGGAAGCGGTCTCGAGCCGGTCAATGTGCTGTCCCGTTACAAGTTCCAGGACGGATTGGCCTATTACGAAGCGACCAAGGACACGGCCACCCATTTCTTCATCGATTATCTGCCCAAGGGGACGTATGTCTTCGAATATCCGCTGAAGGTCGTCCACCGCGGGGCTTATCAGAACGGCATGGCCCACATCGAGTGCATGTACGCTCCCGAGTTCAACAGCCACTCGGAGAGCGTGAAACTCGATGTCCGGTAAACCCCCGAACCGCTTCGCGACGGTTTAGCTCTGAATCTGGAAGTCGGAGAGCGCCGATGATAGAATACGGACTCGCGATAGAACGATGATCGCCAACCCATTTCTCGGCGTCGTTTTCCATTGGCTGGGCGGCCTGGCCTCGGGCAGCTTTTACGTTCCCTACCGGGGCGTCAAGAAATGGTCGTGGGAGGTGTATTGGCTCGTCGGCGGCTTCTTCAGCTGGATCATCGCCCCCTGGATCCTGGCTTCGATCAACACCCATGATCTTCTGGCCGTCCTGCGCGAAGCGCCCTCGGCTTGCCTCGTCAAAGCCTACATCTTCGGCGCGCTGTGGGGCGTCGGCGGCTTGACCTTCGGCCTGACCATGCGCTACCTCGGCATGTCGCTCGGCATGGGCGTGGCGCTGGGATATTGCGCGGTCATCGGCACGCTGGTGCCGCCCGTCATCCACGGTGAATTCGTCCAAAAAGTGCTGGGGACGACGTCGGGACTGGTGATCCTGATCGGCATCGTCGTCTGCATCCTGGGGATCGCCGTCGCCGGCATGGCCGGGATGTCCAAGGAAAAGGAGATGACGGAGGAGCAGAAGAGGTCGTCCATCAAGGAATTCAACTTCCTCAAGGGTATCCTCGTGGCCACCTTCTCCGGCGTCTTCAGCGCCTGCTTCGCCATGGGCTTGGACGCGGCGACTCCCATCGCCGAGATCTCCGCCCGGCACGGGACCTCGACCCTTTGGACGGGATTGCCGAAGCTGTGCGTGGTGCTGCTCGGCGGATTCACCTCGAACTTCATCTGGTGCGTCATTCTAAATATCAGGAACCGTACCGGCTATCAGTATTTCCGCGGCCGGCTGCGCCAGGCGCCGCCGAAGCGCGAAACGGAGACGATCATCGAGACCGCCGTGGACGCCCCGAGCGAGGAGGTCGTCAAGGGACGAGCCTTCGCCTCGCCACTCGCCCGTGGCTTGTATCCACGGGCGAGTACGGCGGAAGTGGACCCCCGGGCAAAGCCCGGGGCACTCACCCGCGATGTAAATACGCGGCTGAGTACGGCGGAAACGGATCCCCAGACAAAGCCTGGGGCCCCTGCCGCCGCCCCGGCCGCCGT
>JAUYDS010000188.1 GCA_030691735.1 Candidatus Aminicenantota bacterium | reverse complement strand
TAGATCCCCCGGTTGGGATTTGGCGTCCAGAAATGGCCCAGCGCGGCCGCGAAGGCGATATCCGGATTCTTGGGGTGGACCGCAATCTTTCCGATGTGATAGGAATCGGGCAGGCCGACGTTCGTCCACGTTCGGCCGCCGTCCGTCGAGCGGAAGACTCCCGTGCCGGGGTGGGTGAAATTCCGGGGTTTCTTGAGATTCACGCCGGTGCCGAGCCAGAGGACCTCGGGGTTCGAGGGGGCCAGGACGAAATAACCGATGCCGAGGGCCGATTGATCGTCGAAGATCGACGTCCAGCTCAGGCCGTTGTTGACGGTCTTCCAGAGATTGCCCGCCCCGAAGGCGGCGTACAGCGTTCCGGGATGGGCCGGATCGCCCTGCACGGTTTCGGCCCGGGACCCGTTCATGACCGGCCCGAGCGGAATCCAGTCCAGGCCGAATTCCGAGCTCTGCTGCAGTTTCGCATGCCGCTCGAAGGACGCGAGAAGCGGACTGCGAATTTCCTGCCCGGCCTCAGTGGATAGAATCATCCCTAAAATGAGGGCGAGAATGACGAGCGGCGTTATGCCCCGGGTCTTGACTCCGCCCCTGGATTTGGCGATGGCTTTCGTGGTCATGGCAACGACTCCTTTGTACATATCGACCTTTCGACGGCGGCGGGGGTCCCAGGCTCGCCCGGGGTTAAAAGCCACGGGCGAGTGGCGCGCCGAAGGCTCGTCCCTTGACTTCCTCCGCGAAGGCTCGTCCCTTGACATCCGGAGCGGACCGTCCTTTACCGGGTGATTTTTCATCATTTCGACAGGTTTCTGGATGAATATGAAGACCGTTTCCAGCGGGAGTACGGCTTCCAGTACTCATGGCCTCTATGAGTGCGGCTTTTTCCGGCCGATCGTCAAGGCACGTTAAGACGGGCTGTTGACAGCGCGGCCCGCCGACGATATAGTCCCGCTATGGTTAGGAGGGTAGATTCATCGACCGGAGCGGGAATTCCCGCGCCGCGGAAAAAGGAAATTATTATCCATAAAAAAATTCTTCTGGGCCTTCTGATCTACATGGTGTCGGCTTCCTTCGTATCCGCGCAGGATTGGTTTAAAGGAACACTGGATGAGGCTTTCGCCAAGGCCAAAGCCGAGAACAAACGCGTCCTGGTCGATTTCACCTCCTACGCCTGACCGAGCTGTAAACTGCTCGGGGAGCAGTTCTACGAGAATCCCAAATTCGGGAGTTTCCTGAGCAAGAACTTCGTCCTCTACCAGGTCTTCATCCAGGATCCGGGGGGGGAGCCGGTCTTTGCCAGGTACGCCGTCACGACAACACCGAACGTCATGGTCCTCGATCCGGACGGATCGGAGGTCGACTGGTTCGTCGGCTACGGCCCGCCCCCCGAGAAATTCCAGGACAAGCTCGATAAAACCCTGCGGGGCGTGGACACCTTCAAAAGCCTGTCGGTGCGGTACGCCCGGGATCCCGACAACGTCGAGGTCCTCTTCAAACTCGGCCAAAAACAGGACCAGCGCTACCGGAGAAAGACGGCGGCCGAGCTTTACGGCCGGGTTTTAGCCCTCGATCCCGGCGGGACCAAAGGCGCGACCGTCTTCAGGAACGAAAAGGTCAGCTACACCCAGTACGCCCGGTTTAACCTTGGCTATCACGCTCTCGAAAAAAAAACGGACGCTTCAAAACTGAAAGAGTTCGTCAAGACCTATCCGGATTCGGCGATCGTCAAAGAAGCCTACGAGAACTTGAGCACCTTTCTCTACCTCAACAACGCCTCGGGAGCGGAGGCCGAAGCATTCTTCCAAGAATACACCGGCCGTTTCCCCTCCGATCCGGCCGCCCTCAATTCCTGGGTCAGGCGTATCCTCCGGGATAAGGCTCCCATCGCGAAAGGCATTAAGCTGGCCGAGAAAGCGGCCGCCTTGTCTCGGGCCAAACCCGATCCGGAGATTCTCATCAACCTGGCCGGCTTATATCTTTTAAAAGGCGACAAGGCCAAAGCGATCGCGGCCGCCGAAGACGCGGCGAAGATCGCGGAGGACCGATGGCTGTCCAAGATCGCCGGCGTCTTCCTCGAAGCGGGGAGAGAAGACCGGGCGCTGGCCGTCTACGGCCCTGACTATGTGAGGAAGAATTATAAAAAGGGTTCGGAGCTTACTCTCTATATGAATTTCTGGATGAATAGGGATAAAAACCTGGAAAGCGTCTTGGATGCCGGGAGGCGAGCGGTCGAGTTGATGCCCGGCAATTTCCCGGTCTGGGATTGGATGAGCCGGATCTATCTTAAGCAGAAGAACTACCCGGAGGCGCTCAAGGCCGCCGAGAAAGCCTTGACCGCCGCTCCCCAGGACGGTAAAGCCCTTTATCAGGGCACTCTCGATAAGATCAAGGCGAAGATGGGAAAGGACAAAAAGTCCCAATAGCCCTCAGACTAAACGAGTTCAGGACGACTTGGCCGATCGGCGCCGGCACTCCCGGATCAGCTCCTCAAGTCTTTGCCGGTCGGCCGGGGACAGCATGTCCGCGAACCGCTTCCGATAGTTCTCGAAGATCCGGGCGGCCTGAGCCGGCTCGTTTTTGTCCAGGGCTGGGAGGAGATAATACGGAAGGTCTACGAGGTCGACCCGATGGCCTGCCCTGATTCGGAAGCCTCATAGAGGACTGCGAAGCGCTGCCCCAAATGCGGCAACCTTGTAGTCCTCATGGCTTCCATGAGGGCAGCCTTGCAGTACTCAAGGAGTAGCGTCAGCGGCTCCATGAGTGCGGCCAAATGAAGGCGCCGATTGCCGGGGCTGTGTTACCGCAAAGTGATAATGTCCGGTTTGTGCAAAATGAAAATGTCCGGTTGAAGGGAACCGGAGTAAGGTACTTCTTCATGTTCAAGGGACAGAAGGAGTACCGAGTTGAACGAG
>JAUYDS010000196.1 GCA_030691735.1 Candidatus Aminicenantota bacterium | reverse complement strand
CTCAGTGTGGAAGAGGCGAAGACCTTTGCCCACGAATTCGGCCATTCGCTGGCGACCCTGCTTTCGGATGGGACCTACCGCAGCCGTTCCGTGCCCCGGGATGCGGTGGAGCTCCCCTCGCAGATCATGGAAAACTGGATGCTGGAGCCGGAGCTGCTCACCTCTTACGCCAAGCACTACCAGACGGGCGCCGTCATTCCGGCCGAGCTCGTCCAGAAGCTTCAGAACAGCAGTCTTTTCAACCAAGGCTTTGAAACCGTGGAATACCTTGCGGCTTCGATTCTCGACATGAAATGGCATGAGCTGACCCAGCCTCAGCCCGGACTGGGCGTCGACGAGTTCGAAACCCGGGCCATGACCGGCCTCGGCCTCATCCCGGAGATCACGCCCCGCTACCGGAGCACCTACTTCAATCATATCTTTAGCGGCGGCTATTCCGCCGGGTATTACGTTTACATCTGGGCTGAGCAGCTGGACGCGGACGCCTTCGAAGCCTTCAAGGAAAAAGGGCTGTTTGATAAGGCGACCGCTCTCTCGTTCCGGAAAAACGTGCTCGAGAAATACGGCGCTCTTGAACTTATGCCTCAGTACGTGGCGTTCCGCGGCGCCGAACCGAAGATCGAACCGCTTCTGAAACGCCGAGGTCTGATGAAGTAGGCGCCGGCTGCCGCAGATCGTCGGAAGCCGGGCGTTTCTCTAGCGTGGTGTATCCGAAATGACTTTGCAATGCTGTCATTCCGGACTTGATCCGGAATCCAGTCTTTTTTATCTGGATTCCCGCCTTCGCGGGAATGACGGTTACGGGAACGACGGTTAAGGGAATGACAGTTCCAGGATTATTGTAAAGCCGTTATTGAGACGCAACACTAGTGCACCCAAATTGAGTACAGTTGTACTCATAATGAGTACGGTGGTCATTCAAATATTGTTTGTCTAAGCGGATTATCGCTTCCAAGCCGTCTCGAAAACATACCGTCCCGACCCGACCTTGATGATCGCCCGGCCGGCCTCATAGGCCAGGCTGAGAACACCCGGACTTTCGGCCGCCGGCCGGCCTCCCTCGTTCACGGCGGCGCCGGGTGTGGCAGGCAGAAAAACCGTAGCCGTGGTGTTGGGGGGGAGAGAGACGCTCAACCTGAATTTTCCATCCTCGATCTTCCAGGCCGATTCAACCTCGCCCCGGACCGATTCATATTTCGCCCGGGCCCAGGTCAAGTCGCCGACCGGATTGGGAGCGATGACGATCCGCTTGAAGCCAGGCCCTTCCGGGTCGCCTCCGATTCCCGCGAGGTCATGGTAAAACCACTCCTCGATATGCCCGAGCATGAAGTGGTTTTGGGAGGAGTCCGGTCCGGCGTCCCAGGCTTCGGCGAGGCTGGTCGCCCCTCTCTCGATCTGGTACCCGTAGCCGGGCTTGTCCGCGCGGGAGTTCATGTCGAAAATGACGTCGGAGCGGCCGCCGTCGGCGAGGGCGCGCAGAAGATAACGATACCCCACGTCACCCGCGGTCAAGGCGTTGCCTTTTAATCGGACATCCTTGACGATGGCCGCGAGCACATCGGAGCGGCGGCCGGCGGGGACAAGCCCCATGACCAACGGGATGGCGTCGGCCGTCTGCGAGCCGGTCGCATAGAGGCCCTTGACCGGGTCGAAAAAGGCGGCATTAAATGCCGTCTTGATCGACTCGGCCCGGGCCGCATAGATCTTGGCGTCCTGCTGCCGGCCCAGGAGCGCGGCCGTGAGGGATATGGTCCGCGTCACGAGGTAATGGAAAGCCGTCGCGGTCAGGGCTTTCGGCGTTAGCTGGGCCTCGCCCGGAGGCTTCGGGCCGAGGTCGTACCAATCGCCCAGCCCGTGGGAGACGATCCCCCCTCGAGCCTTGGATTCCAGATAATCGGCGTAGCGCTTCATCCCCTCGTAGTGGCGGCGGAGAAGTCCGATGTCGCCCGTCCATTCATACTGCTGCCAAGGGACGAGGACGAAGGCCGCGCCCCATTCGGGCGAATCGCGGAAGCCCCCGCGGAACACCGTGTATTCGGGAGCGATGTCGGGGACAAGGCCGTCAGGAAGCTGGGAATCGGCCATGTCGCCCATGGTTTTGGCGAACAGGCGGGCGAGATCCCATTCGTAACGCAGCGACGGCCCGTTGAGGTGATACTGCTCCAGCCAGCCCAGCTTCTCCCTGTGCGGGCAGTCCGTGATCAGGCTCATCAGGTTGGCCCTCTGGGCCCAGCGGATGAGCGTCCGGATGCGGTTGAAGAGATCGTTCGAGCAGGCGAACTCGCCGGCCGGCTCGGACGCCGTGTGGACGACGATACCCTCAAGCGAGAGAATCTCCGGGAGCGCTCCGCCGCCCGGTTCGGCGGCCAGGCGCTCGACCTCCAGATAGCGGCAGCCGCTGTAGTAGAATTTGGGAAAATAGGTTTCCTCGCCTTCGCCGGAGAGGATATACCGCCAGTAGGCTTCGCCGCCGCCGCTGGACCGCCGATCGATTCGTCCGTCGGCGTGGAGAAGCTCTGCCGGCGCGACGCGGACCGACGACCCGGCCGGGCCGCGGGACCGCAAACGGACCATGACCGGAGCGTTCTGGCCGAGGTCATAAACGCACTTTCCGGGAGTGAGATCGCGCATCGGCCGCGCAGCCAGCGCTTCGAATTCTTGAACGGGCGGCGCGGCGAAGGAAGAGCCGCGAAGCACGGCCTCGGGCCGCGGGATGAGCACGGCTTGCTGCCACGCGGAATCGTCGAACGCGGGCTCGTTCCAGCCCCGCGGTTCGCGGCGGGCGTCGAAATCCTCTCCGCCGTAAACACAAGAGAAAGTCAACGGCCCGGCCAGCACGCGCCAGGACGCGTTAGTCCCGATGAATTCCACCGTTCCGTTTGCGTATTCAAGCCTGATCAGGGCTATGGCGTGCAGGGGGCCGAACGAGCCCTTGTATTTCGTGTAGCGGCCGCCGCGGACGTTGAAAAATCCGTTGCCGAGAAGAATCCCGGCGGCGTTGAGGCCGGGCTTCAGATGACCGCGGATGTCGTATCCGTCGTAAAGGCGAGTCTTGTCGTATTTCGTCCAGCCGGGCGCCAGGAGGGCGTCTCCCACGCGCCGGCCGCAAATGGCTCCCCGTTCCGGCCCAGGTCATGGTCGTCGCGATCAGAGCAAAGAGGATAAGGAATCGGAATCCGGCCGAACGGCGGGCGATGATCATGGGTCCTCCTTCTCTAAAATATAAGATTTGACAGATTTTTTTTCAAAATGTAATAATATCATCTATTATATGTCCGAAATCACTTCGGGCGTCCAGGAGGACTCATGACATTCAAAGCTCCCAGAATTGTGGCCTTCATTCTCGGCATTTTGGTCTCCGGATTTTTGGTCTACGGTCAGACCGAAGAATCCGCCAAGATCCTCGCCCAGACCGGTCCCGGCGTCATCCAACTCGTCGTCTACGGCAAAGACAAACAGGAGATCGCCAAGG
>JAUYDS010000140.1 GCA_030691735.1 Candidatus Aminicenantota bacterium | reverse complement strand
AAGGAAACCCTTTTAGCGGGTTTCCTTCCAACGGTCGCTTCGCTCCCTGCTTTCCTTCCAAGGAGCATGATACCGCGAATTGAACTGTGGCGACTGGTTCCCCAGGGGGCCGGGGGCCAACCCTGTCGCCGCGTCGGCTATGGACATCGGCGCCGAAAAAGCCGAACTATACGGGTCTTAAGATCTCCGCCGGGAGCGAGCTTCTTCCCCGAGCCCTCCTCGAGCCCACTTCTATTGAGGAAAGAGGCGTTTTCGGATATACTACCCTTTTCAATTTTGACAATTTATCATTTGGACGCGTTTTTGGAGGAGGAGTATTTATGAAAAAAGTGATCATCATGGGCGCCGCCGGGCGGGATTTCCATAATTTCAACACCTACTTCCGGGACAACCCGAACTTCCAGGTCGTCGCCTTCACCGCGACCCAGATCCCGGACATCGCCGGCCGGAAGTATCCGGCGGCGCTGGCCGGCAAGCTGTACCCCGAGGGCATCCCGATCTTCGCCGAAGAGGACCTCGACAACCTGATCAAAAAATACGGCGTGACCAAGGTCTATTTCTCCTACAGCGACGTCTCCCATGAGGACGTCATGCACAAAGCCTCCCAGGTTCAGGCGGCCGGAGCGAGCTTCGTCCTCCTCGGCCCCCAGGACACCATGATCAAGAGTAAGAAACCGCTCGTTTCGGTCTGCGCCGTCCGGACCGGCTGCGGCAAGAGCCAGACGTCGCGCAAGGTCTCGAAGATCCTCAAGGCCAAGGGACATCGAGTGGCGGCCATCCGCCATCCCATGCCCTACGGCGATCTTGAGAAACAAAAGGTCCAGCGCTTCGCGACCTACGACGACCTGGACAAGCACGAGTGCACCATCGAGGAGCGCGAGGAGTACGAGCCTTATATCAAGAACGGGCTTATCGTTTATGCCGGCGTCGACTATGAGGCCATCCTCCGGGAAGCCGAGAAGGAGGCCGATGTCATCCTTTGGGACGGCGGCAACAACGACTTCCCCTTTTACAGGTCCGACCTGGAGATCGTGGTCGTCGACCCCCACCGCCCGGGGCATGAGATGCTCTATTACCCCGGCGAGACGAATTTCCGCCGCGCGGACGTTCTCGTCGTCAACAAGCTCAACACCGCCCCCCAGGAGAACGTGGACAAGATCATGGCCAACATCAAGAGGATCAACCCGTCGGCCGTGATCATCCGGGCCAACTCGCCGATCATCGTCGAGAACGGCGAGCAGATCCGGGGCAAGCGCGTCCTTGTCATCGAGGACGGCCCGACCGTGACCCACGGCGGGATGGCCTTCGGCGCGGGCTTTGTCGCCGCCCAGCAGTACGGCGCGGCCAAGATCGTCGACCCGCGGCCGGCGGCCGTGGGCAGCATCAAGAAGACGTTCGAAAAATACAACCATCTCGAGAAGGTCCTGCCGGCCATGGGCTACGGCGAGGCGCAGGTCAAGGAGCTGTCCGAGACGATCGCCAGGACCGACTGCGACCTGATCGTCTCCGGCACGCCGATCGACCTCAACCGCCTGGTCAAAACGCGTCAACCGCTGCTCTCCATCGGCTACGAGCTCGAAGAGATCGGAACGCCTACGCTCGAGGACGTACTCAAGAAGTTCTGACGCCCGAGAATCCATGCCGATCAAACGACGCCTCGCCCTGATCGCCTTCGGCGGCAATGCCCTGCTCCCCGAGAACCAAAGCGGAGTCCAAGGCGAACAGATGAAAAACGCCGAGAAGGCGGCCCAGCTCATGGTCCACATCGTCCGCAGGGGCTACGAGCTCATCATCGTCCACGGCAACGGCCCCCAGGTCGGCAATCTGCTCATCCAGATGGAAGAGGCCGTGACCAAGATCCCCCCCTACACGCTCGACATCTGCAACGCGATGACCGAGGGCAGCATGGGCTTCATGCTCGAGCGGGCCATCACCAACGAGCTGCGCCGGCACTCGATCGACAAGGACGTCATCACCCTCGTCAGCCCGGTTCTGGTGGACCGGAACGATCCGGCCTTCGAGAAGCCGACCAAACCGGTCGGTCCGTTCTATTCGAAATACCGGGCCCAACAGCTCGCCCGCGAAAAGAAATGGGCCATGGTCGAGGACGCGGGCCGCGGATACCGCAAGGTCGTGCCCTCGCCCAAACCGATCGACATCGTCCCGAAATGGATCATCAGCGATCTCGTCCAGGCCGGCCGGATCGTCATCGCCGCCGGCGGGGGCGGGATCCCGGTCATCCTCAACGGCCGGGGCCTGTTCGAGGGGGTCGAGGCGGTCATCGATAAGGACCTCGCGGCCAGCCTGATCGCCCGAGAGGTCAAGGTGGACCTGTTCATCATCCTGACCGGGATCGACCGGGTCTACCTCGACTTCGGAAAGCCGGACCAGAAAGAAATGCCCATGATGACGATCGAGGAGGCCCAGGCCCACCTGGACGGCGGACAGTTCCCCCCCGGCTCGATGGGGCCGAAGATCCGGGCGGCCATCGAATACATCAAGGCCGGCGGCAAAGAGGTGCTCATCACCGACGCCAATCACCTCAAGGCCGCCCTGATCCACCGCTCGGGAACGCGGATCGTCGAATCAACAGCGCAGAGGAGCTAGCCATGCAAAAGGATTTTCTCTCCATCCACGACATCACTCCCTACGAATTCCACGAACTTCTGGATATGACCCAGGACATCAAGGAGAACCCGGACAAATACCGCAAAAGATTGAAGGACCAGGTTCTGGCGATGATCTTCGAGAAACCCTCCCTCCGGACGCGGATGACCTTCGAGGTCGGGATGCTCGAGCTCGGCGGGAAGGCCATCTACCTCAGCCCGAACGAGATCCAGCTCGGCAAACGCGAGACGGTCGAGGACGTCGGGCACAACCTCGAGCGCTGGGTCGACGGCATCATGATCCGCACCTTCGCCCACGAGAACGTCGTCCGGCTGGGCAAGGCGGTCTCCGTTCCGGTCATCAACGCCCTGACCGACCTCAGCCATCCCTGCCAGGGCATGGCCGATTTCTTCACTCTGCGCGAGAAGAAGGGCGGGCTGTCGCGGGCCAAGCTGGCTTACGTCGGCGACGGCAACAACGTCTGCCACAGCCTCATGCTCGCCGCGGCGAAGGCCGGAACGCGGATGGCCGTCGCCACGCCGAAAGGCTACGAGCCGAGCGCCGAGATGGTCAAGGCCGCCCTCGAGGACGGCCGGGAGACGGGTTTTTCGCTCCAGCTCACCACCGATGCCCGCGAAGCCGTGAAGGAGGCGGACGCCGTCTACACCGACGTCTGGGCCTCCATGGGACAGGAGCAGGAAAAAGAGGCCCGGGCCAAAATCTTCGCTCCGTATCAGGTGAACCCGGCGCTCATGGCCGCGGCCAAACCGGACGCCGTCTTCATGCACTGCCTCCCCGCCCATCGCGGAGAGGAGGTCGCGGCCGCCGTATTCGATTCGCCGCGCTCCGTCGTGTTCGACCAGGCCGAGAACCGGCTGCATATCCAGAAAGCGATCATGCTCAAGTTGATGGGAAAAAAAGGATAACATGGACAAGGACAACGCCCTCGTCCAGGTGACTTTGGACGATATCGCCTTCATCGAGCAGGAACTGGCCAAATCGCGCAAGCCGTTCCTGCTCCGGGAGCTCGGCGAGAAGCTGGCCTTCCTCAAGACCGCCGCCCAGCGCATCCAGGACGTGAAGATCTACGACCCGAACAGCCTCTACGAGGTGGGCGACTCGATCTACAGAGAGTACGACGAACGCCTGACTGTGAGCAGCAAGATCGTCGAGCCCTTCAAGGGAGCGGTGGTCCTGACGGTCGTCCACAAGATCGTCTATAAGGGCTTCGACTGCGAGATGCTCGAGGTCGATTACACGGGTGGAGGGACATTCCGCAAATATATCGACTACATGAAGAAGGCCAAAACGCAGGTCCTGCTCCCGGCGAACTGCGGCGGCGCGAACCAGCCGGCGAAGATCTTGGGCAAGGGCGAGGACCCTCGCCTGACCGAGCTGCCGATGACCGACCGGGACCTCAAGGCGCTCGAGCGGAACCTGAAGACCGCCATGGCCAAATCTCCGGCGTTCTTCTCCTGGAACGAATTCTGGCAGCTCAGCGCCAACCAGCCCGCCATCCCCGAAGAGAAGATCAAGGAGATGGAGACCCACCTCGAGGCGACAAAACTTTCGGCGGCCACCGACGACCTGGTCAAAACGTTTTTGGGGTACGAGGCCTCGCACGACCTCTTCGACATCCACTGCCTCGGCTTGAACCATCTTCTGGAGACCAAGTACAAAAAGGAGTTCCTTCAGGTCTCTCCCCTCGTCTGGGGAAAATGGCACCTCAAGAGCGTGCTCAACGCCCTCCCGGAGAACCTCCCCCTGGCGGCCGAGGAAGCGCCTCTCCCCGAATTCGAAACCGCCGAGTCCGTGCCGGTCACTCAAGTCCACGAGTTCCCGCTCAAGGTCTACCTGTCCTGGCGGGAGATCCTCTCGGGCGGGGTCCGGATCCCGAAGACGTTCAACAAGGAATTGTCCCATTCGCGGGAATACATCTTCACGGACGCCGACGACAACAAGACCACCACCGTCTATTACTATCCCCAGCAGTGGACCTTCCTGGGGCTCAAGGACTTTTTCGCCGCGAACAACATTCCCCAGGGCACGAGCATAACCCTGGAGCGAAAAGGCCCGGTCCAGTTCCACTTCTGGCTGAAGAAATCCAAGAAGAAACTGTCCGTGGCCAAGCTGACGTACGACCCGAAGGCCGACCTGTTCGCCGACGCGGGAGAAGCCCCGACGCTGGCTCTGCCCAACAAGATCATCTATATCGAACGCGCGACGCTGCAGAAGCTCATCGCCCTCACCCCCCAAAGGGCCGGTCTCAATCTGAGGGACCTGCTTGTCCTCGTCTTCAAGAGTTTCGGTCTTCAATCGGCGAATCATTCCCTCCACTATCTGCGCGCCTACCACCTTGTCGACGTTCTGAGAAAGACGTCCCAAGAGGATGTCGAACGGACCCTGCTGAACACCTTCGAGTTCTCCCAATCCGACAAGAAGAAGGGCATTTTCTACTATCAGGAAGCCGCGCCGGCCAAAGCCTTGATCGAAGAGATCACGGTGGAGGTCCCGGCCGAAGCGGAAGAGATCGCCGCGGGCGAGATCCCGGTCCTCGAACTTGTCGAGCAGCTGGGTGAGGATCTGGAACTCGATATCGCGGGCGCCGAGCTAGAGGAAAAGCCCAAAGCGGAGGCCGGCGCGCCGGCGGCCAAGAAAGAAAAGCCGCACAAAAAGAAAAAACCGAAGTCCGAAGGCGAAACAGCCCCGCGGACCAAAAAAAGCGAACGCCGGGTCATCGAAGAACGGATCGCCGAGGAAGAGTCCGAGCTCGAAGCCCTCTACGCCGGGAAGGCGGTCGAGGAAGAAGAGATCGAAGGCGCCGAGGTCGCGGTCGAAGCCGAGGCTGAGGCCGAAACCCCGGCCAAAGCGCCGGTCGCGGCGAAGGCCGAAGCGCCGGCGGAAGAGGAGCCGGAGGTCGAGGAAGAGGAACCGAAACCCGAAGAGGCCAAGCCCGCGGCGGAGGGATTGTTCGGGAACCTTTTCGCCGAAAAGCTCAAATCCGCTTTGACCAAGAAGCGGGCGGACGACGCTCAGAAGAAAGAAGATTAGAGCGCTCCGGCCGGTTCTAAAGGATCGCGCGCGTTGAACCGTCCCGGCGGGTCACCCCCATCCCGTCCAACAATTCGAGCATCGGGATGGCGAACTTGCGGCTGAGCCCGGTCATGGTCTTGAATTCGGCGACGCTGAGCTCGCGCTTGCTCAAAGCCCGGATCTTAGCGATGATCCCCTCCAACCAGGCGGCGGGGAAATAAAAGCCGGCGGGGACCGCCACGACTTTCTTCCGCTCGATGAGAATATCGAGCAGGCTCTCGAGCTTTTGCGGAGTGAGAGGGATTCGCTCGAGGATCTCCTTGGTCGTCAAAGCCTGGAACTCCCCCTCGAAACACGTCGTCTCGAGCTTCCGGAGAAGCTGCTCCTCGCGAGGGGGGAGCTGACGCCGGAAATCCGCCAGGGCGAACTCTCCGCCCTCCTGCATGAGCCGGCCGTCATGGACGAGCGTCATCAAAGCCAGGAGGAGGATCTTCGCCGGCGCGTCGAACCTTTTTTTCAGCCGGTCAAGTGGAATGCCGTTCTCTTTCGGATTTTTTTGGTGAAATTGCGTAAGATAGAGCAGGATCTTTTGCCCGAGGAAATCGACGCTTTCGCGGGACACGATGAACAACGGAGCGAAGGAGAGGATGCGCACCTGGCCTTTCTCCTCGAGCTTCCCGGCCAGCTCCGCCAGCCCGGATGCGTCGAGGGGCAGGCGTTCCTCCGCTTCGCTCTCCCGCACGCCCTTGAGGCCTTTCTCGCGGGCTAATCCGAGGAGAATATCGGCGTCGCCGGCGGGATTGTTCTTCAT
>JAUYDS010000033.1 GCA_030691735.1 Candidatus Aminicenantota bacterium | reverse complement strand
CCGACATAGCGGCCGGGCGTGAGAACATGGCCATGCTTCCGGATCTCTTCGAGCTTAACACGCTTGCAGAATCCGGGAATATCCTCGTACTTCCCCGCGCCTTTCTCGCCCCGCCAGGCGTGATAAGTGCTGGCAATACGCGCTATGTCCTCCTCCGTCAGCTCTTTGTGAGTGCGGTCCGCCATACGGCCGAGCTTGCGCACATCGAGAAACAGCACTTCCCCTCGCCTGTCGCGAAAACGTCCATTCTTCTTATCCCTCGCGAGAAACCAAAGGCAAGCTGGGATCTGCGTCGAATAGAATAGCTGGCCGGGCAGGGCGACCATGCAATCCACGAGGTCGGCTTCGATGATGTTCTTTCGGATCTCCCCTTCGCCGGATTGGTTTGAGGACATCGAGCCGTTGGCAAGGACAAAACCCGCAAGTCCGTTCGGCGCCAGATGATAAATCATATGCTGAACCCAGGCAAAGTTCGCATTCCCGGTGGGCGGCACGCCGTATTTCCAGCGTTTATCATTCTTGAGCAGATCGCCGCGCCAGTCGCTCACATTGAAGGGAGGATTGGCCATGATGAAATCGGCCTTGAGGTCCGGATGGCGGTCATTGTGGAAGGTGTCGCCGTGGGCGATTTGGCCGTCGATCCCCCGGATCGCGAGGTTCATCCGGGCTAAGCGCCACGTCGTGTAGTTCGACTCTTGACCATAGATGGCGATATCGGTCTTAGCTTTGCCTTTGTTGCCGTTTCCTTTCGCATGGGCCTCAATGAACTCGATCGACTGGACGAACATCCCCGAGGAGCCGCAGCAAGGATCGTATACCCGGCCCTTGAACGGCTCGAGCATTTCGACAAGGAGCTTGACGATACAGCGCGGGGTGTAGAACTCTCCGCCTTTTTTGCCCTCGGCGCTCGCGAACTGAGATAGAAAATATTCATAGACGCGGCCGAGGATGTCTTTCGAGCGGCTCTCGTCGTCGCCGAGCTGGATGTTGGTGACGAGGTCGATGAGCTGGCCGAGACGCAATTTGTCGAGGGCCGGGCGGGCGTAGTCCTTGGGGAGGACGCCTTTGAGCGAAGGATTGTCGCGTTCGATGCCGGCCATCGCGTCATCGACGAGTTTGCCGATCGCGGGCTGTTTAGCATGGGCTTTGAGATGAGGCCAGCGCGCTTCGGGCGGAACCCAAAAGATGTTCTTGGCCCGGTATTCGTCCGGATCCTCGGCGTCGGCGCCTTGGGAGCGGTCGGCGACGAGCTTCGCGTGATATTCGACGAAGGCATCAGAGATGTATTTGAGGAAGATGAGGCCCAGGACGACGTGCTTATATTCGGCGGCGTCCATGGAGCCGCGCAGGGCGTCGGCCGTAGCCCAGAGCTTTGCTTCGAAGCCGAGGGTGGCGCCGTTCTTGGCGTTTTGGGGTTTGGTGGTGCGTGCTCTAGCGGACATTTAGAACCTCTTCCTGTTATTTCCCTTTATTAGGCCGAAAGACAAAAGTATCTCGCGTTCATGATAGAACCGAAGGAAGGCGGGCGTCAACATGCTATTTTGAGGGGAATTATAATCCCCCCACACCCCCCTTTAGAAAAGGGGGGGCTCGCTTTCCCCCCTTTATTAAAGGGGGATGTGAAGGGATTATGATTGCCACGCTCCCTTCGGTCGCTCGCAACGACACGAAAATCAGCGACTTCCCATTTCTATCGGCAATTTCAAGTGAATCCTCTTGACAACCGTTCCCATTGCAGTATCATTTAATCGCGTAGTACATATTTACCACGTCCGCAGGAGCGACGTCAATGACCATCAGGCAATTCGGAAAATATGTGAAGGGCTTGCGCGAGAAGAGGGGTTTATCGCTGCGGGAGTTCTGCCGCCTGGCAAACCTCGACCCGAGCAACTGGAGCAAGGTCGAGCGGGGCCTGCTCTCCCCTCCCCGGAGCCGGAAAGCATTGAACGACATCGCCAGCGTCCTCCTCATCCCAAAGGACACGGAGGAATGGCACACGATATTCGACACGGCGGCCATCGGTCATATCCCGGTGGACCTTATCGGCGGCGAACATGTCGCGGAGCGGCTGCCGATCTTCTTCCGGACCGCGCGAGGGGCGAAGTTAAGCCCAGCAGCGATCCAGGAGCTGATGAAAATGTCCGCACCGGCCAAGCACCGAAGCAAGCGCGGAAAATAAGATCTTTTTGCTTATTCCAAATTGCAGGATTGAATCGCCGGCAAACAGCTAAAATTCAAACGTTAAGGCAATTTGACTTCCAAATCTTTGCAGATTTTTTTAGCCAAAAAATCGTTTATTTCGTTATGCCGGGGGACTGTGGACACTTTCTTTTTTGTTCTATTGACGTAAACGCTGTGATTCGTGCCTTCTCTCAATAGTTCACAGCCGCATACCTCAAGATGTCGGAGAAGCTCCCTTCGTTTCATTAAATCGAGAGCTCGAGCTTTTCCCTAATGACCTTTTTGCCCATGAATTCTTCTTCGGAAAGTTGTCTATTAGCCTCTAGAACGAGACGGATGGCTTCCTTGAGGTTTTTGCGTGTTTCTCTTAATGTCGAACCTTGCGTATTAGCCCCCGGGAGTTCCTCGACAATTCCGATATAGCCTTCTTTGACTTTTTGAAAAACAGCTGTAAACGACATCGGATCTCCTTTTTTTGGATTATCTTATAAATGACGATCGGGGTCAATGCTGAGTCTCATTCCAATGGATTGAAGTCGCGCCTTTCGCTTCAGCGGGTCTGGGACACAGTCTCATTTCACCCTCAAGGCGGAGAGGGTTGACAGTCCTTCCGGCAAGAATTACCATTTCGTTACATGAAGCAACTCACGCTGAAGACTGCGGGTTTATTATGGCTTGTCGCTTTTGTCTTGCCCGGATGCGGAACGAAAACGGTGGAGGTCGCCTTCATTTCCCAGGTCAATGAGGACTTCGAACGAACCGACGCCGCCGCGAATTGGGTCTTCGGGAACGGGCCCGAATTCCCCGGGGCGATGGGGAATTTCGCCGTCGTCGCCGGCCGGGGGAGAACGAATTCCAAAGGCGGCCTTCTGGCCTTTAATTTTACGGGAGGCGGCAATTATGTGATCGCCACGCAGGCGTTCAGCGGTCCGGTCCAGCTTAAAGGAATTTCTTTTTGGATCTCCGGATTCGTTCCGGGGACACGGCTCCTCGTCCGGCTGACCGACGAGAGCGACCAGACCTTCCAGTACTTCCCGACGGTCTCGGTCGGGGCCGCAGTAAGGGCAGGCGCCGCGGCCGGGACTAGCGCCGGCTGGGTCCAGATCCACGTTCATCTCGGGGATTGGGACTCCTCCTGGGAAGGGGCATCGGACGGCGTTTTTCACGGCGGGCTGAAAGCCTGGGGCATCGGTGTCGAGAAGGGCGTCCAATACTATAAAACCGGAGAAATGGCTATCGACGACATCTCCGAAATGACGTCCGCGGAGATCGCCTTCGATCCTTTCGGCCGGGACCGCTTGCCGGAATTCTATACGGGTTCGGTTTCAGAATTGATCGGTGTGAACATCCATTTCATCCGGCCCGAGACGAAATTGCTCGATCTTGCCAAGAGAGCGGGTTTCGGATTTGTCCGCATGGACCTTTTCTGGCCCATGGTCGAAAAGAGCGCCTCTCAATATGATTTCTCGGAGTATGACCTCCTCATGCGGGCCCTCGAGGAGCGCGGCATGGGGGCTCTGTTCATTTTGGACTACGGCAATCCGCTGTATTATGACGGCCCGGGCGGCTTCAACGACAAGTGGGGACCGCAGACGGCCGCGACGCGGGCCGCCTACGCCAGGTTCGCCCTGGCCGCGGCAAAACATTACTCGGGACGAAAGGTGATGCTTGAGGTCTGGAACGAACCAAACGTCCCCCACTTCTGGTTGCCCGCGCCCCATCCCGCCAACTATGGACTTCTTGCTAATGAGGCGTATAAGGCAGTAAAAGAGGAAATCGCGGATGTGCCGATCATTGTCGGGGCGGCGTCCGGCTGCGACGCCGCTTTCCTCGGGCAGGTCTTCGACGTTCCGGGCCTGGCCAATGTCGACGCCGTCAGCATTCATCCCTACCGGGATAGGGCACCCGAGACATTCGTCCAGGAACGGATCCTCGTCCAAGATGTTTTAAGGAGAAAAACGGGAAGGAGCGATGTTCCGCTCTATTCGGGCGAGTGGGGATACCCGTCGACGATGTTTGGGGGAAGAAATGAGGCGGCCTGGAAAAAGCAGGCAGCCTACGCCATTCGCTTGATTCTCATCAATATCCTGAGCAGAGTTCCCAAAACGGTCTGGTATGATCTTAAGGACGACGGCTCCAATCCTTCGGAGCTCGAGCACAATTTCGGTCTTTTGACCGAAAATTCGGCGGCTAAACCCGCCTTTAACGCGGTCAAGACGCTGACCGATCTTCTTCCGGGGCGGGAACGCGGCGACACTTCGATAAATTCCTGGACGATCAGCGCCGTCGAGACACGAGCCAACGATGTTTACGGCTTGGTGTTTCAGAATGAACGGGGCCGTTTGGCCGCCCTTTGGACGAGCCACGCGAGAGGATCCGTTGAAGTCAAAATTCCCGATTCCAATTCGTATCGGTTTTTCAATTTGTTTGGAGACTCGGTTACGCCTGTAAAAAGAGAGAACGGTTTCTGCTTTCTCTCGTTGAACGGAGAGAACGGGCCGGTTTATGTGAAGTATTAGGGCCTCTGAGCAATCGAGATCCTTCGCTTCGCTCAGGATGACAGGATAAGAAAAGAATCGCGAAGCACTCTGTGATTGCCACGTCATCACGCTCTCGCGTGATGGCTCGCAATGACGCGCTTTTAAAAGATGACAGAAAAAAAAGAATTAATCCAGCTTGACGGTCTTCGTCAATTTTCCGGCGTGGCGTGACTCGTAGCTGATCGTGATCGAGCCCCGGCCTTCGACCAGGAACTCGTGCTCGATCTTGCCGAAGCCCGGGACAAACAGGAACTGGATCTCCGGTTTGTATTTCTTGTAGGTGACCAGGTTCATGAAAGGATCGTTGAGCACGCCGCCGGCGACGACCTTCGCTCCGGACACTTTGAGCATGTCCTTGGGATAGAGGTTGGCCTTCTGGGCGGAATAGCTCATCGTCGGCATGGCCTTGGGGTTGGCCAGGCGCGTCCGGATCCGGTAGAGGTTCTTGGCCATCGCCTTGACCTCGGTCACCTCGAGGCTCACCTCGGGCATGTGCTTGGCCGTGAAGATCACGGCCATGGCGTTCCTATGGGCGAGGTCCTTGATCTGAAACGGCGCCCCCAACCGCTCGCTTATTTTGACCCAGCCCCCGATCTCGATATCGCCGTAGACGGGATGCTTGAACGGCTTCCACGGTTTGTACAGCTCGCCCTGGACGACGTTGTCGCTGAATTTGATCCGTTCGCGTTCGGAGATCTCCTGGGCGGCGGCGGCTTTCTCCCCCCCGGTCTCGATCCTACCGGTAACGTCCCGGAAGATTTCCGATTCGGTCATATACACTTCGGCGCAATAGGTATAGGCTCCCAGGGTTTGGGTCAGCCATTCCACGGAATCGCCATAGGTCGTGTAAAGGTCCTTCCAGGAGATCAGGTATTTATAGCCGGGGATGATCCGTTCGGACTGTTTTCCCAAATAATCATAGACGGCGACGTCCTGTGGGGGATACTCGCCCAGCCCTTTCCGGCTTGGCCCACGGAGGAACATGCCGCCGTTGTTGTGGAACGACCAGCCTACGCAGATATTGGTCTTGGCGTAGGTCCACTCCGCTAAAGCTTTGATGCCCGTCCCGGAAAAAGGATATTCTCCCGATCCCTGCTGGACATAAGGCGGCGCCCAGTCGTAGCCCCAGTTCCGGTTGCCGTCGACGTAGCCCTCGTTGTCCTCGTTGAGCCGGCCGTCGCCGTCGTTGTCGAGGCCTTCCTCGCCGATGATCGTCCACTCGCCCTTCTCCCCCGGCTTGACCCGGACCAACAGACGCGGGTCCTCGGGGTCGGTCTTGTAGGCGCCGAACGGATCGCGGCGGCGCATCACGCAGATGTTGCCGTCGCCGTCGAGATCGTCGGGGAAGTCCTCGTCGACCAGGCCGTCGCGGTCGTCGTCGGTGGGGATGCGGATGCTGCGGTTGGAGCTCGACGTGTTGGCATCGGCAAAGAAGTGATGGCGGCCGTCGGCGTTGACTACGGGAACGACGTAGAAACACGTCTTGTCGAGAAGCTGGCCGATCTCGGGGTTCTTGCCGTAATTGCCCAGGAGATAATCTAGGAGGTAGAGACAGATCTCGCCTCCCTGGATTTCGTTGCCGTGCATGTTGCCGTCCACGTAGATCCCCGGCTTGTCCAGGGACGGGCCAGTCTTGGGATTGTTGAGCGTCATGGCCATGATCGGCCGGCCCTCATCGCTCTTTCCGACCGTTTCGAGCTTCGTCAGCTCGGGATAGGCCTTGTTCAACGCCGTCATAGCCTCATAGACCTGGTTGAGGGTGTAATAACGGTCAAAACGCAGGGGGACGGTAATCTCGGTTTTTTGAGCGGGAAGAACGGCGGCCATTAATAAGAAGAGTAGGAGTCCGATTGTCGCGTATTTTTTCATTTGACACCTCCGAGGTCGATCGTGCGCGCGTCTCGCCAGGCCATCTGTGTTTCCGCTTTGACTTCGATTTTGACGGGCTTATCGACGCGGACGATCCAGGTCACCGATTGAGCGCTTTTTCCCTGGACAGAGGGTACGAGGCTCCGCTTCTTTCCCTCCACGATATGGACACCAGGGCCCTCGAGGGTGAGGACCACGGGAAGGATCCTTTGGTTGCGTTTGCCCATAGCCGTCGGGTAAGGCAGAGTACCCGTGTTTTCGATCCAGACCTTGACTTCATAAACATTGGTACCTAGAGGCTTGACCTCGAACGCGGCGATCTTGATCCGGGCCATATTTTTAACCAGTTCGAACACCCAGGGGACCTGGCCCTTGAGGAGGCCTTCGATCATCTTCGCCGGCGGCGTGGTGTCGGCATACGGAACGGCCCCGCCGATCTCAACCTCGCCGAGCGTCGGATGCTTGAACGCCTTCCACTCGACATAGCCCTTGCCTCCGAGCTCCGCGTCGCTCCAGGCGAGGAGGGCTTTTTCCTTGGCGTCGGTTCCCTCGCTCGAGGGCGGCTTGGGCATCTGCTTCAGCATATCGGCCATTTTTTTCGTGTCCATCTGCTTGTTCTTCAGCATCTCGATGACCTGCTTGGCCTTGAATTGATCGGGCGCTCCGGCCGATTTGAGGAAGGCGTTGATTTTGTCCTCGCCCAGGGCGATGAACTCGTCGTCCGACATCTTCTCTAATTTTTCGGGAGTGATCTCCTCAGCCTTTTTGTCGTCTTTGGGTTCGGGCAGTGTCCAGAAATCCAGGGCGAACGAGGGCAAACCGAGGTTGTAATAAGCCCACAGCTCGAACGAGCCATCCTTGTCGGGCGGCGGATCGAGCCGCTTGGCGTCGAGCTTGTTCGTTTTCAGGAATTCTTTGTATTTGTCCGAGAATTCCTTATAGAACTTGAGGTCGTCGTCCAAAGGGTTGACCGCGCCGCCCAGACCAAGGAAACTGGCGATCAAGCTCTCGGTGACTTCCATTCCCGGGGGGACGAGCGGTTTGACCATCTCGATGATCTCGGCCATGGTGTAGTTCTTGATGGGGTCGGCGTTGAGCATGGTCGCGTACCGCTCGGGAATCTTGATCTGATTCAGATCGGCCTCTCCCCTCCGGCCGCCCCGAGGAGGGGCGAGACAGAAGCTCGTCTCGCCGAAGACGAACATCAGGCCCACTTCGCGGTGGGCGTCGAAGAATTTGAAAAGGGCCAAGATCTCAGGTTCGCTCCCCGGCCAGGGGCCGGCGTCGGGCGCGAAATATTTGAACAAATGGGGAAAACTGACGCCGACGTTGACGCCGCCCGGGCCGTCCTCGTTGTACTGGCCGTCGCCGTCGTTATCGAGGCCCTCGGAGTAGAGCTTATAGATGCCTTTCTCACCCTTGGACCAGTCGGCTTTCTTCATCAGCCGGGGCTGGGCTGGAACGGGAAGCCATTCTCCCTCCGGATCTTTGACCCGCATCATGGTGATGAGGCCGTCGCCGTTGAGGTCTTCAAGGCCGTCCTCGTCTACGGCATCGTCCTTGTCGTCGTTCATCGGTTTGAAATTGCGGGCGTCACGGCGCATCGGCTTGCCGAAGTAAAGCGAAGCGGCGTCGGGGTTTCCGCAGGGAAGGATGTACCATGTGCGGTCGGCCCGCATCTCGGCCTTCTCCAGGAGGAGCTTAGCCAAGTAAATAGCCGCTTCGGAAGACAGCGGGACCGATCCCTCCATGTCCGCGGCGACAAAAACGGCGGGCAGGGTCTTGGCTGATTTAGCCGTTTCGGGGCCGATCTCGAGGAGAGCCAGGTCGCGTCCGCCCGGGCTCTTGGCCAGAAGATGGACCTTGGCGATCGCCGGATTGGCCCGGGCCATATCCTGAACGGCCGCGACCAGCTCTTCGGGACGATGATAGCGGTCAAGGGACGAGCCTTCGGCTCGCCACTCGCCCGTGGCTTGTATCCACGGGCGAGTACGGCGGAAGTGGACCCCCGGGTAAAGCCCGGGGCCCCGGCCGCCGTCGAAGGCCAGGGCCGCCGCGCCGGCGGGTGTTCCGGCCTTTGCCCCGGGCGCGGTTTGCGCCGAAGAGACAGCCGACATGGGCGCCATCGACACTGGCGCGACCGCCATGAGGACGATGACGATGATGAGGCGAAGGTATTTGATTTTGTTCACGCGATCATTCCTCCCGTTATTTGCGGGGGGGTCGCGTCTACACTTTCCACTAAAAAGTGGAAAGTGTAGACGTGACCCCTTTCGTTCCTCGATGCTCATTCGCCTATTTATATCAAACTCCTCCTCGAAAAGACAATGGGGGGCTCGGCTTTTTTCTCATTAATCAGGGACCGTCGAGCGCGGCTCCCGGCCAAGCCGGGCCATGGCTACGGCGCCGAGAAAGGGGCCGGCGGCGAGAAAGGTGAACGCCCAGCGCCAGCCGACGAGCCGCGAGATCCAGGCGATAAACAGGATGGACACGACGGTGATGGCGAAGCCGATCCCGTTCTGTATGGTCAGGGCCGTCCCGGTATATTCCGGCGGGCAGGTCTGGGCCGCCAGGGAGGAAAACATGGGCGAATCGGATATGACCAGGATCCCCCAGAGGAGCATGGCCGGAAGGAGAAGCCGGCCGGGCGCGACGAAGAGAAATCCCGACAGGGCGCAGAGAACAAAGCTCCCGACGAGAGAAATCAGGGCGACGGCCCGCTCGCCATATCGGCGCGAGGCCCACCCGCCCAGGACGCATCCGGCGGCCCCGATGGAGATCGTCAGAAAGACGAAAAGCGGGACGGGCGGCGAGGCCGGCCGGCCGGCGCTCGAGAAGCTCGCCGCGATAAAGGACGCGGCCAGCGACCAGAAAGCGTAGAGCTCCCACATGTGGCCGAAATAGCC
>JAUYDS010000097.1 GCA_030691735.1 Candidatus Aminicenantota bacterium | reverse complement strand
TTCGGGGCTGACGGCCCCGCGCTCCATAATGAGTCCGGCGGGAACATCGAGACGGGCGGTCTTAGCCGGGTTGCCGTAGGTGATGAACCCTTCGAGAAAATAGTTCGAGCTGCCCGAGACGTTCGTGATGCGGCTGGCGAGAAGGCCGCCCGTGCAGGATTCGGCCGTGGCCAGGGTCCGTTTTTGTTCATGTAACAAGCGGCCGACCACTTCCTCGAGTTCCTCTCCGGTCGAGGAATAAATATGGTCTCCGAGTCGGCGCTGGATCTCCCCGCCCAGGGTTTCCATCGCGACCGCCGCGCCACCGGAGACCTCGCCGGAAAACGAGGTCAAATGGAGTTCGATCTGGCCCGGCGAGGACAGGATCGTCAGCCGCAGATCCGGGATTTTCGGATACAAATCGGCGATCTGGTCCTCGACCTCGGATTCGGTCAGGCCCGTGATCTTGAAGGTCAGCCGAGTCGTGGCGCCCTTCCGCCAGTCCTGGAGTTTCGGCCAGACGGAGGCTTCGAACATGGGCTTGAGTTCGCGAGGCGGGCCGGGAAGCAAGGCCAGCCGCGTTTTCCCATGGACCAACCACTGCCCGGGCGCGGTGCCGTTGTCGTTCTGAAGAGCTTCCGCGCCTTCGAGGAGGTTGGCCTGGGTTCTGTTCGAGAGAGGCATGACCTTGTTGCGACGCCGGAACCGTTCTTCGATCCGGACGCGGAGATCCTCTTTGAAGACGAGCCTCCGGCCCAAGGCCTCGGCGCACGCCTCCCGAGTGATATCGTCTCCCGTCGGACCGAGCCCGCCCATGATCAGGACAAGATCGGCCCTGGCCGCGGCGGTTCGGATCGCGCCGCTCAGCTCTTCGAAATCATCGCCGACGACCGTCTTTCGGGTGACGTCCAGTCCGAGGTCGTTCAGCCGCCGGGTCAAATAGAGCGAGTTGGTATCTTGAAAAAAAGGGGAAAGAAGCTCGGAGCCGACGGCCAGGATCTCGATCTTCATTGGAGGAGAAGAAAAATATGGAGCAGCGCGGCGGAATAAACGCCGGCCAGCACATCGTCGGCCATGATGCCCCAACCGCGCGGAAGATTTTCGAGCTTCCGGATGGGATAGGGCTTGATGACGTCGAAAGCGCGGAAGAGGAAAAATCCGACGGCCACGTTGACCCAAAGGCCCGGCACGAGGACATAAGTGATCAGCTGGCCGCAGACCTCGTCGATGACGATCGGCCGCGGATCCTTTCGTCCGAGCTCCTTGGCATAGACTCCGGCCGTCGCCGCACCGAAAAGAAAGACCAGGACGATCAGGGCTCCGAACCAAGTCGGGTTCCACCGATCAAGGAGATATTTATAAAGAAGCGCCGTCAGAAAGCTGGCGAAGGTCCCCGGCGCCACCGGAAAGAATCCGGCGCCGAAGAAGGTCGAAAAGGCTTTTGCGAAGAATTTCATCCGGCCATCTTACCATGTAAATCATATACGTCCGAAGCGGTGATTTCAACTTTTTGGATGGGACCGAAAAGGAGGTCCGACCGGAAGGGTAGTCGAACGAACACCACGCCATCGACCTCCGGCGCCTGAAAACGGGTCCGGCCGACGAGCGTCCGGGTATCATCCTTCCAGACGCCTTCGAGAAGGACGTCCAGCGTCCGGCCGACGTGGGCTTTGAGTTTGGAGGCCGAGATTCCGGCCTGAAGGCCCAAGATCTCCGCGCGTCGTTCTTGTTTCAAACGTTCATCGATCGGATCCCCGAGGCGAAAAGCCGCCGTGCCTTCCTCCCGGGAGTAGGTGAACACACCGAGATGATCGAAGCCGGCCTCACGGACGAAGGTCTGCAGGGCTTTGAATTCCGCCGGACCCTCGCCGGGGAAGCCGACGATGAGCGAGGTGCGGATGGCGGCATGGGGAAGATTTTTCCGGATCCGATCGAGGAGTCTAAGCGCTCGATTCCCGTCCATGGCCCGCTTCATCTTGCGGACGAGGGCGGGGGCGGCATGTTGAAAGGGGATGTCGAGATAGGGACAGATCTTCGGCTCTCGCATGGCCTCCAGGAGATCGTTCGTGATCTCCTCCGGATAGCCATACAGGAAACGGACCCACGCGATCCCGCGGATCCTCGACAGGCCGAGGAGAAGTCTGACCAGGCCCCCGGAGCTCTCCTTGTCCCCGCCGAAATAGGTCGTATCCTGGGAAATCAAGTTGATCTCCTTGACCCCCGCGGCCGCGAGGCGCTCGGCTTCCTTCAGGATCGAAGAGATCGGCCGGGACCGATAGGTGCCTTTGATCAAGGGGATCGAGCAGAAGGCGCATCGATGAGAGCAGCCTTCCGAAACCTTGAGATAGGCCCACGAAGCGGGCGTCGAAAGCGCTCGCGGCGTCCTGTGGCTCAGGAGAAACGTCCGGCCCGAGGCGCGGAAGCCCCTGGACTCGACGATCGAGACGATCTGATCGTAGTCCTTGACGCCGACCCAGGCGTCGACCTGCGGATATTTCGGGCGAAGTTCGGGTTCATAGCGCTCGGTGAAACAACCCGCCACGACGACCTTTATCGACGGCCTTTTCTTTTTCAGGTCGAGGGCGTTCTCGATCGCCGCTGAAGCCTCATCCTTGGCCGGCCCGATGAATCCGCAGGTGTTGAGGATGATGATGTCCGACCGGCCGGGATCGGGCGTGAGCGCGTAGCCCGCTTCACGGAGGCAGCCGGCCATGACCTCGCTGTCGACGAGATTTTTAGCGCAGCCGAAGGTGATGAGGGAGACGCTCTTCATGATTTCAGCGGCGGATGCGGAGCGCCGGCGCGTTCTCCATGATCGCTCCTGGTTTCAGGGATAGATCCTGTAGAGCAGGCGAGGGAAGGGGATGGTCTCGCGGATATGCTTGATCCGGCACATCCAGGACACGGTCCGTTCGACGCCCAGGCCGAACCCGGCGTGAGGGACGGAGCCGTACTTGCGGAGATCGAGATACCATTCGTAGGCCTCACGGGGCAGATGCTGCTCTTGGATCCGTTGTTCAAGAAGGTTTAGGTCATGGATCCTTTGGCCGCCGCCGATGATCTCGCCGTAGCTTTCGGGGGCCATGAAATCGACGCCCAGAGCGAGGTCGGGTCGGTCTTTATCGGGCTGCATGTAGAAGGCCTTGATCTTGGCCGGAAAGTGGGTGATGCAGACCGGGTTCGTCGACAGCTCCGAAATGAGCGATTCCTCGGGGGCTCCGAAATCTCCCCCGTACTGAATCGCCGATCCCTTCTCCTGGAGTTTGGGCACGATCTCGTCGTAGGTGATCCGGGGGAACGGTTTGGTGATGGCCTCGAGGGGCTTCGGATCGCGCTCCAACTCTTCGAGATCCTGGCGGCGCTTGGTAAGGACCCGCTCGATGATGAACATCAGGAGGTCCTGGCCGAGCTCGATCGTGTCTTCGAGGGTAGCGAAGGCCACTTCCGGCTCGACCATCCAGAACTCGATGAGATGGCGCCGCGTCTTGGACTTCTCGGCCCGGAAGGCCGGCCCGAAACAATAGACCTTGCCGAAAGCGGCGGCCGTCGCCTCGTTATAGAGCTGCCCGCTTTGGCTGAGATAGGCCATCTGGTCGAAATATTTCGTCTCGAAGAGCGTCGTCGTTCCTTCGCAGGCGCTCGGCGTCAGGATGGGAGTGTCCATCAGGCGGAAACCCCGGTCGTCGAAGAAGTTGCGGATGGCTTTGATCACCTCGACCCGGACCTGGAGGACGGCGTGCTGCTTGCGGGACCGGAGCCAGAGATGGCGATGCTCCATGAGGAAGGGCGTGGTGTGTTCCTTGGGGGTGATCGGATAATCCTTGGCGATCTGGAGGATCTCGATGTCCTGGAGACCGAGCTCGTATCCGCCGGGGGCCCGTTTGTCCTCGCGCACCCGGCCCCGGACGATGAGCGACGATTCCTGGGTCAGTTCATCGAAGGCCTTGAAAAGGGGATGGTTCTCGTCACCGCTGAAGACCGTGGCCTGGAGGATGCCCGTGCCGTCGCGGATCAGGAGGAAGCGGACTTTGCCGCTCGAACGCTTGCCATAAACCCAGCCGCGGACCTCGACATCCAGATCTTTGAAGGCGGCGATATCCTCGATATAAACCCACTTCATCGCTTCCGCATTATAAGTGATATATGCTTGAAATTTCAATGGAGATCATTTAGTCTGGAATTCGTGGCGGAGATCAAACCGTTTTCTCCGGTCAAACTGATCTGCGGGATCATATCGTCCGAGGACCGCCCGTTCCGGAGGGCCGAGGAAAGGCTCGCCGCGTTGTTCGGAGCCGTCGACAGCCGCAGCCCCCGGTTCGAATTCGACCTGACGGATTATTACGAGACCCAGATGGGGAAAGCCCTGAAGCGGGGATTCCTCAGCTTTGATCGGTTGATCGATCCGGCCGGCTTGAGCGAGATCAAGATCCGGACGAACGCGCTCGAGAAGGAGATCCAACGGGAATTCAAGGAAGATCGCCGCGTCGTCAACCTGGATCCCGGCTATATCACCCCGGCCGCTTTGATCATGGCCACGGCCAAGGATTTTTCTCACCGCATCCCGCTTCAGAACGGGATCTACGGTCATCTGGAGTTCCTCTTCACCAGAACGGGGATCCGCCGGCTCGGCTGGACCTATCCGGATTTCGCCAACGAAGGCTATCAGAAATATTTTCTAGACCTGAGAAGGAGATATCGGGACCAGCTCAAAGGAGCTTGAGCGCGGCGGCGGACTTTCGGATATATTCCGGATTCGTCCCACAGCAGCCGCCGATGATGTTGGCCCCGCTGTCGACGAGCCTCGGCACGTCCTTGACGAAATCCTCGACGCTCTGCGAATAGACGACCTCGTGCCCGCCGGTCAATTCCGGCTGCCCGGCGTTGGGCTGGGCGACGAGCGGCTTCGTGGTCATTTCTCTCATCGCCCGGATGCAATCCGCGAGGTCGGAGCTGGTCAGAGTGCAGTTCGCTCCGATCACGGGGACACTCATCGTTTCGAGGGCTTCCACGCACCGGGCGACGCTGTCGCCCATCAAGGTGAAAAATCCTCGCGGGGTCCGGTTGAAGGTCATCGAAACGAACACGGGAAGGGACGAAACGCTCCTGATGCCCCGCACGGCGCAAAGGGCTTCGCGAAGGTCGAACATGGTCTCGATCAGGAAGAAATCCACGGGACCGGCGGCCAGGGCTTTGGCCTGGACGGCAAAGGCCTCTTCGAAAGCGGCTTCCGTATATTCCCCCTGAGGCTTCAGGAATTTTCCCGTCGGTCCGATATCGCCGATGACGAACTTGCCGGCGGGCCGGACCTCTCCGGCGATCCTGGCTGCTGCGACATTGAGTTCATGACATCGGTCCTCGAGCCCATGGGAGGCGAGCTTGATCCGGTTGGCGCCGAACGAGTTGGTCGAAACGGCGTCCGAACCGGCCTCATAATAGCTCTGGTGGATCTCTTTCAAAGCTTCCGGACGCGAAATATTCCATTCTTCGGGACAGACGCCCTGCGGCAGGCCCCGCTTCATGAGCTCGGTGCCCATGGCCCCGTCGAACAGGACCGTCCGCTTCTTGATGAGATCGAAGATCGTCGCCTGGGCCATGGTCTTTTCTTTCTAGTTGTCCTCGGGATCAAAGGCCGAGATCTTGCGGAGTTTCTCGACGATGTCGGGCAGTTCCTTGAGAACGATGTCGATGTCCTGATCCGTATTGAACCGCCCCAACGACATGCGGACGGTGGAGCGGGCGATCTCGGGCCGCAGTCCGATCGCCAGAAGCACGTGGGAGACCTCTTCCGACTCCGAGCTGCAGGCCGATCCGGTCGAGACGTAGATCTCTTTGGTGGCCAGGGACAGGAGGATGGCCTCGGCTTCTAGACCGAGGAACGAGTAATTCAGCGTGCTCTTGATCCGCCGCTCGGGGTGACCGTTCAGACGGACCTTGGGGACCTTCTTTTCGATCCCCCGTCCCAATCGTTCGGCCAAATGCTGAATGCGGGTCCGATCGGCCTCGAATTTCTCTGGGAGGACCCGCGCCGCTTCGCCGAAGCCGACGATGCCGATCGAGTTCTCCGTCCCGGGCCGCAGGCCGCGCTCTTGATGACCGCCGTGAAGGAAGGGGAGGAGGGGTGTGCCTTTCCTGACGAACAGCGCTCCGACGCCTTTAGGCCCGTAGATCTTGTGCGAGGATACGGACAGGAGATCGACGCCCAGACGATCGATCCGGAAATCGATCTTCCCGAAGGCCTGGACGGCGTCGGTATGAACGAGCACGCCTTTGTCCCGGGCGATGCCGACGACCTCGTCGATCGGCTGGATCGTGCCGATTTCGTTGTTGGCATACATGATCGAGATGAGCGCGGTCTGCGGCGTGACGGCGTCGCGGAGAAAATCGAGGTCGATGAGACCGGCCCGGTCGACGGGGACGTAGGTGACCTTGTATCCTTTTCTCTCCAGATAGATGGCCGTTTCTTGAACGGCCGGATGTTCGATGGCCGACGTGACGAACTCCCTTTTATCGGGAATGGCTTCCAGGACCCCCAGGATCGCCTGGTTGTCGGCTTCCGTGCCCGAACCGGTGAAATAAATCTCGGATTTGTTCGCGCCGAGCGATTTGGCCACATGCTCCCGAGCCTCGTTGATCATCTCCTTGACCTGACGGCCGATCGGGTAAAGAGACGACGGATTTCCGAAATGCTCCCTGAGGAACCAGACCATTTTGTCGACGACGGCAGGGTCCAAAGGAGTGGTAGCATTGTTGTCCAAATAGACCATCGTCGCTCCTTCTCTGCCACCCTTTCTGATAACAAAGGACTATTGTATAAAAAAAAGGGTTAAAATACTACTGAATCTATCGGCTTGTATTAAGATCGGGTCCACGGCGGCCGGGGGCGGCGGCAGGGGCCCCAGGCTTTGCAGTCCTCATTTGCGAAGCGAATGAGGGCAGGCTTTGTCTGGGGATCCGCTTCCGCCGCGAAGGCTCGTCCCTTGACCTACGGTATGTGGTCCGCGGTCCATAGACCGGTTGTGGACCCGAAGAATTTTAAGCGAGGCCGTTCTTCAGAATCTTGACGACCTCGAGGCCGGCCCGCTTCTGGCCCTCTTCGGCCTGGGCTCCGATATGCGGCGCGGCGGTGAGATTCGGATGGTCGATGAGCGTCCAGTCCTCGGGAGGTTCCTTGGCGAAGACATCGAGCGCGGCCGCCTTGACCTGGCCCGAATTCAGGCCGTCGAGCAGCGCTTTTTCATCGACGACGCCGCCGCGGGCGGCGTTGACGATGATGACACCCTTCTTCATCTTGCCGAATTCGGCCGGGCCGAGGATCGGCTTCTCGGTCTTGGGGACATGAAGGGAAATGACGTCGGCCCGGGCTAAAAGCTCGTCAAGCGTCACGGGCTTCACCGCCAGCTCCGTCTTGAAGGGGAGGACGTCGTAGCCGATAACGGTCATGCCGAAAGCGATCGCCCGTTCGGCGACGGCCAGCCCGATCCGGCCGCAGCCGATGAGCCCGAGGGTCTTTTGATACAGCTCCGTGCCGTGGAGGACCTTCTTCTCCCACTTGTGCTGCTTCATGGTATAGTTGGCCAGTCCGTGCTGGCGAACCGCGTCCAGCATGAGGCCGAAAGCGTGTTCGGCGACCGAGATCGTCGTGGCGGCAGGCGTGTTGGCGACCTTGATCCCCTTGGCCTTGGCCGCGGCCGCGTCCACGTTGTCCAGCCCGATGCCGGCGCGGACGATGATCTCCAGGTTCGTCGAGGCGTCGACCACCGGTTTCGTGATCTTTGTCGCACTCCGCACCACGACGGCATTGAATCCGGGAATGGTCTTGACCAGCGCGGCCTCGTCCATCCCGGTCTTGACCGTCACCTCGAAGCCGGAAACGGCCTTAAGCTGTTCCATGGCCTCCTTGTCCAATGAGTCCGCGATCAGGATTTTTTTCATGCCCAATTCTCCCTCAGGATCGGTTCGGCCGCTTTGACCGAAGAGCCGACTTCGAACTTGTAACCGAGGTCGGACAACGTCATTTCGAGCGCGGTCAGAGCGGTGATGATGTCGAAGCCTCCCATGTAGCCCAGGTGGGCGATGCGGAAGAACTTGCCCTTGTGCGGATCCTGGGCGCCGGCGATATAGGCCATGTATTTGGACTGCATGGTCTTGACGATCTTGCCTCCCTCGATGCCGGCCGGCGTCTTGACCGCGGTCAGGATGTTTCCGGGTTTCTGGGCCAGGAGCTCGAGGCCGAGGGCTTTGACGCCCGCGCGCGTCGCGTCGCCCAGGACGCGGTGGTGCAGGAAGAGCTTCTCCAGCCCCATGCCGACGATGATGTCGAGGGCTTTCTTCTGCTGGATGATGAGCGATATGCCGGGGGTCCATGGCGTCGTCTTGTCGGCCAGGTTCTTCCTGGCCTTTTTGGCGTCGAAATAGAACTTGGGGCACTTCGCGGTCTCGACGAACTTCCAGGCCTTCTGGCTGAAAGCGATATAGGCCAATCCGGGCGGGATCATGAACGACTTCTGGGAACCCGACAGGAAGATATCGATCTTCCAATCGTCCATGGGGCAGGGCATGACCCCCGCGCCCGAGATGCCGTCGACGACGAGGATGGCGTTGGTCTTGGCCACGACCTCGCCGAAACCCTGCACGTCGAAGATGGCGCCCGTCGAGGTCTCGGACAGCTGGCAGAAGACGGCCTTGATTTCAGGGTTGGCTTTGAGCTCCGCCTCGAGCTGTTCCTTCGGGTAATCGACGCCCCATTCGACGATGATCTCCTTGTACTGGATCCCGTAGGCTTTGCAGATATTGCCCCAGCGCTCGCCGAACTTGCCGGCGTTGATCGTCAGCGCTTTGTCGCCGGGCGACAGGGTGTTGACGACGGCCGCCTCCATCGCGCCCGTGCCCGAGGAGGTGAGGATGTAAGCATCCTCTTTCGTGCCGAAGACGTATTTCAAGCCTTCGGTCACGTCCATGAAGATCTTGGAGAACTCCGGCGTCCGGTGATGGATGATCGGCTCGGCGGCCGCGGCCAGGACGTGCTCCGGAACGGGGGTAGGACCGGGAGAGAGAAGGTAATATTTCTTGATCATGAGGCCTCCTTAAAAAAATACTTATGAATCCCGGGATTTAACTTAATACAAACTCCGACGGTCTGTCAATCCATGACCGAACGGGCCGTCGAACAGTTTCCAAGACAAGGGGGACACGATACCCTGCCCCCGTTTATTCAAACCGCATTAAACCGATCCTTTCATTTTTTTCAACGGGACAGGGAATCATGTCCTCGAAACTGTTCGAAGGCCGGATGGACCTCGCGTTCATCAAAGCTGGCGCAGGAGCGAGACGAGCAGAGCGGCCCGCTCGGGGAGGGAGGGAAGGAGCAGATGCTCGTGTTCGGCGTGGAGGCCGTCCCCATCCGGTCCAAGGCCGTCAAGCGTGGCGATGCCCAGGCCGGCGGCAATGGACGCGTCCGACCCGCCGCCCGTTTTTCCGCCTTCGAGCTCCAGGCCGAGGCCGGCACCGATCTCCTTGGCGTCCAGGAAAAGCCGTGTGGACGCTTTCGTTTTTTCCAGGGGCGGCGTCAGGCTGTCCAGGCTGAACTTGACCCTGGAACCACGAAGGGTCGGCGTCCGTTTCCGGAAGAAGCCGATGACCTTTTCCTTCTGCGCCGTGTCCCAGAAACGGATGTCGCACATCGCCCAGGCTTTGTCGGGCACGACATTGGCCTTTTCCCCGCCGCCGATAAGGCCGATATTGACGGAAATGTCCTTGGACTTGAGCTTCTGGACCAGGCGGAGCTGGGCCAGGAGCTCTTCAATGGCGTTGACGCCTTTGTCCGGCGTACCGCCATGAGCGGCTTTCCCAAATGCCTCGAGGCGGATGACGAGACGCCCCTTTCTTTGGACCTTGAGCGCTCCGCCGGGCAGGGCCGGTTCAAGGCACAGGACGATATCGGATTTCCGGGCCAGGGTTTTGATCATCTCATGGGCCGCGTCGCATCCGGTCTCTTCGGCGGAGTTGACGAAAATGACGATCTTTTTTCTCGGCCGGAGGTTGAGTTCGTTCAAGGTCTTGAGGGCGAAATAAGCGAGGACCAGACCGGCCTTCATGTCCAGGACGCCCGGCCCGAAGACCTTTTCTCCGGAGATATAAAACGGCATCTTCTCGATCTTGCCGACCGGCCAGACCGTGTCGATATGGGTCAGCACGAGAATCTGGCCGTCCAGATTTCTGCCCGCCTTGGCGGGGTATTCCATCATATAAAAATCGCCTGTCGCTTTCTGCGGGATGCGGGTGACCTTGGCTCCGGTCGTCTTGAGCTGATCGGCAAGAAACGACGCGCAGGCGTCGACCGCTTTCTTATCCGAGGTCGGGGACTCCCGCTGGACGAGCTCTTTGAGCAGGTTGATCATCTCGCCCAGCCGGGATTTGAAGTATTGTTTGAAGTCCATAGGCGCTCCTTGTTCGGGGATTTTTAATCTATCACAGCTCGGCTTGAATTGCATCAAAATCGTCAAGGGACGAGCCTTCGCGGCGGAAGTGGACCCCCAGGCAAAGCCCGGGGCACTCACCCGCGATGTAAATACGCGGCTGAGTACGGCGGAAACGGATCCCCAGACAAAGCCTGCCCTTATTCGCTTCGCGAATGAGGACTGCAAAGCCTGGGGCCCCTGCCGCCGCCCCGGCCGCCG
>JAUYDS010000083.1 GCA_030691735.1 Candidatus Aminicenantota bacterium | reverse complement strand
TGAATTGTCCTCGCCCTGATCTATCCGATCAATCCCAATTTCTTGAGCAGAGCGTCGATCTCCGCTTGGCCTTTCTCCTCCATCGGCAGGAGCGGCAGGCGCACGGGACCGCCGTACCAACCCTGGCGGTCGAGCGCGTATTTCAAGCCCGCTATGCCATAACTCTCCATGACGGCCTTGTTGAGGGGAACGAGGTCGAGCTGGAGCGTGGCGGCCTCTCCGATCTTCCCTTCGTTGAAAAGACGGAAGGTCTTAGCGCAAAGAGCGGGCGCGGCGTTCGCCACGGCCAGGATCGCTCCGCTCGCCCCCATGAGCAGGGCGGGGAGGAAGGCGCTTCCGTGGCCGAGCAGGTAGCTGAAATCCGCCGGGAGACGCCGGATCAATTCTCCCAAAAATGAGATCGTCCCCGAGCTTTCCTTGAGGCCGACGATGTTGGGATGCTCGGACAGCTCGAGGATAAGCTGGGCTTCGAGCGACAGGCCGGTGTTCTGGGGGATGTTGTAGACGATGATGGGCACCCTCGATCGGTCGGCGACGGCGAGGAAATGCTTTTTCAACGCCTCTTTGGTCATTTTGGCCTTGAAATAGCTCGGCGGCCGGACGAGGGCCGCGTCGACCCCGAGATCGGCCATCCGGTTCGTGAAATCGATCGTAAGCCGGGTCGATTCGCGGGCCGTGCCGGCGATGATCGTCTTTCCCTTGGCCGCGGCCTCCCTGGCCGTCCTGACCAGCCGCTCCGATTCCTCGTCCGAGATCGAGACGCATTCGCCCGTCGAACCCAGGACGACGTACCCCGCCAGGTCCTGTTCGTTGAATTTGAGGATGTTGTCGCGGAACTGATCCGTCGCGATCTCGTCGCCGACGAACGGAGTCAACAGGGCGGCGTAGATGCCCCTGAACTTTTTGGCCATCGCTATCTCTCCCTTGGTGGAATTCGCGGCCCTTTCCTCGGCCGGCTCTCCCGCTCGATCTCCCTCAGCTCGGGGTCGCTGAATCCGAAATAGTGCCCGACCTCGTGGATCACGGTCGCCTTGACCTGCTCCCTGACCTCGTCGTCCGTGGAACAGATCCGTTCGATGGGCTGCTGATAGATCACGATCACGTCCGGCGGATGGTTCCCGTAGTAAGGTCCCCGGTGCTGGTAGGGGACGCCGTGATAAAGCCCTAGGATTTCGCCCCGGGTCGGAGCGCCGACGCTCCGCCGCGTTTCATCGGAGGGACCATCCTCGACGATCACGGCGACGTTCTGGATCAGTTTCTTGAACTTGGGAGGGAGCGCGTCCATCGCCTCTTCCACCAGTTTTTCGAAGGCTTCGCGTTCCATGGCGGCTTATTTTTCGATACCGGCACGGGCGGCCAGGCCTTTCCGGTAATAGTGTTTCGTTTCCTTCATTTCCGTGACAAGGTCCGCCCGGCGGATGATGGATACGGGGGCATAGCGGCCGGTCAGGACGATCTCGACCCCGTCCGGTTTCTGGTCAAGGAAGGACAGGACGTCATTCTCGGTGAGAAGCTTGAAATGAAGAGCGACGTTGATCTCGTCCAGGACGATGATCTGATAGGCTCCGGACAGCATGGCTTTCAGACATCTCCTGAGGCCGCGCGCGGCCCGGCGGACGTCCTCTTCCTCCGGGTTTTCGGTCACGTGAAGAAACCCTTTGCGGCCGAACTGTTCGAGAGCGATCCATGGGGAGAGTTTTTTGATGGAGACAAGCTCGCCATAGCGCTGACCTTTCATGAACTGCCCGATATAGGTTTTGAAGCCATGGCCGGCCGCTCTCATGGCCAAGCCTAAGGCCGCCGTCGTTTTGCCTTTGCCGTTGCCGGTGTAAACCTGGACCGTTCCTTTGAATTCCCGGGCTTTTTCTTTGTCGGACATCGGATTTTAACTATATTGGAATCATTGGAGTGAGTCAACGTTTCTAGACGCCGGCATTTTCGCGAGGCGGACCCTTGTGTTATAATCCTGGCGATGTTAGATCCCAGATTCGTTCTCGACAACAAGGATTTCGTGATCCAAAGGACCTCGACCCGCGGATTCACCCTCAACCTGGACGAGTTCATCCGGCTGTCGGAGGAAAAAAAGACGGTCCTCCGCAGGTCCGAAGACCTGAGGGCCGAGCGGAACAAGGCCTCCGAGCTCGTCGCCCGGTTCAAGCGCGAGAAGCGGGACGCTTCGACCCTGATCGCCGAGACGAAAAAGGTCGGCGATGAGATCCAGAAGCTGGACGAAGAGCTCCGTCAGCACGACGACAAGATCCGACTGGCGCTCCTCAACATGCCCAACCTCCCCCACGACTCCGTCCCGATCGGAACGAGCGCGGCCGACAACGTCGTCGTTAGGACCTGGGGAACACCGGCGGCGTTCGACTTCGCCCCGCAGGCCCATTGGGATATCGGTACGAAGCTGGGCATCCTCGATTTCGACCGGGCGGCCAAGATCACAGGCTCCCGCTTTACCGTCTATCTCGGCGCGGGAGCGAGGCTGGAGCGGGCGCTCATCAATTTCATGCTCGACCTTCACACCAAAGAGCGCGGCTTCCTGGAGGTCATCCCGCCGTTCATCGCCAACGACGTCAGCCTGACGGGCACGGGGAACCTGCCGAAGTTCGCCGAGGACCTCTTCAAGCTGGAGAAATTCCCCTGGTACCTCATCCCGACGGCGGAGGTCCCCTTGACGAACTATTACCGGGACGAGATCCTCGACGGGGCGGACCTGCCGCGCCGGTTCGTCGCGTATACGCCGTGCTTCCGGAGCGAGGCCGGCTCGTACGGAAAGGACATCCGCGGGCTCGTCCGCCAGCACCAGTTCAACAAGGTCGAGATGATGATCTTTTCCCGGCCGGAGACTTCCTTCGACGAGCTCGAATGGATGACTGCCAGCGCCGAGGAGGTCCTCAGGCGTCTCGAAATCCCGCACCGGGTCGTCGCCCTCTGCACCGGCGACATGGGTTTCGCCAGCCAAAAGACGTACGACCTCGAGGTCTGGATGCCCTCGCGGAACGGCTACATGGAGATCTCCTCGTGCTCGAACTGCGGCGATTTTCAGGCGCGGCGGGCCAATATCCGATTCCGGAAGGAGCCCAAGACCAAACCCGAGTTCGTCCACACGTTGAACGGCTCGGGCTTGGCGGTCGGGCGGACCGTGAGCGCCATCCTCGAGAATTATCAACAAGCGGACGGTACGGTCGTCGTTCCTCCCGGACTCCGTCCCTTCATGGACGGCTTGGAAAAGATCTCATAATAATTCGGAGACACATACCGAATTCTCCAGAATTCGGTATGTGTCTCCGAATTATTATCGCGATGGAGGGATGGCCGAGCGGTTGAAGGCGGCGGTCTTGAAAACCGCTTTCCAGGTTACTGGAACGGGGGTTCGAATCCCCCTCCCTCCGTTCCTCTCCCGAAACGCTGACAACTCCCCCCT
>JAUYDS010000179.1 GCA_030691735.1 Candidatus Aminicenantota bacterium | reverse complement strand
CCAGATGACGCCCGGCATCAGCGGCGATTCCGAGATCGTCGTCAGCGTGCAATACGAGATGTTGCCCGCTCCGCCCTGCTTCGCCTTCTCGTTCGTCGTCAGGTCAGGGCTGATCTCGGTCCAATGGTCTCCGCGGTCAAGCGAGCGGAACAGAACCTGGGCGCCCGTATAAACGATCGCCGGGTTGTGGGGAGAGAGCATGATGGGCGGCGTCCAATTGAAACGCAGGGCTTCCCGGCCCGGCGCGCGCCGCGGCGTGATCGACGTCTGGACGCCGAGCTTCTGGTCGAAGCGCCACATGGAACCCATCTCCCGGTTGTTGTAGACCCAACGGCTGTCCGTCGGGTCGACGCAGTTGTACATGCCGTCGCCGCCCCCGACCGTCACCCAATCGGTGAGCGTGATCTCGCCGGCCCAGCTGTTCGAGGGTCCTTTCCAAGAGTCATGGTCCTGCATCCCCCCGTAGATGTTGTAGGGGTCCTCCATGTCGACGCCGATGGCGTAGAACTCACCGAGCGGGATGTTGTAAAAGTGGTGGCAGGTCCGGCCGCGATCGTAGGAGATGTTCACGCCGCCGTCGCTGCCGAAAAGCAGGCGGTCGGAATTGTCAGGATCGACCCACATGCAGCGCCAGTCGCCGAACGCCTTCTGGAAGACGCCGTTCGACGGCCAGCTCAGCCCGTTCCAGGTCTTGCCGCCGTCGGTCGTCGAAGCGAGCGACTGACCGGTGATATAGACCGTGTTCGGATCGTTCTGGTCCATTTTGAGTTCGTTAAAGGAGTAGGGTGCTTTATTCAGGGCCGCCTCATAGCCTGCGTTCACCTTCCGCCAATTCTTCCCCCCGTCGTCCGTGCGGTAGACTTCATTGCCGGCCGTCTGCTCGGCCGGCTCGGCCCCGCGCTTCTTGGCCAGATCGATCTCCTGCTGCGTCGGCGGCCGGCGGTTGCCGTTCTCGACGACCGCGTACAAAATGTCGGGGTTCTTCTGGTAGACGTCCAGGCCGATGCGGCCGATCTTGCCGGAGGGAAGGCCGCCGGCCAGTTTTTCCCAGGACTTTCCGCCGTCGGTCGTCTTGTAGATCCCGCTTTCGGGACCGCCCATCTCATAATGCCAGGGCAGGCGGATCTTATCGTACATGGCCGCGTAGAGGACATTGGGATCGGCATTGACCATGACCACATCGATAGCGCCGATCTTGTCGTTGATGGTAAGCACCTTGTCCCAAGTCCGGCCGCCGTCCCGCGTCCGGAACACGCCGCGCTCGGCGTTGTTCGAAAACAGATGGCCCATCGCCGCGACATAAACGATGTCCGGGTTCTTCGGATGGAGGGCGAGCCGGGCGATATGGTGGGAGTCTCTCAAGCCCATGTTCGTCCACGTTTTTCCGGCGTCCGCCGATTTATAGATCCCGTCGCCGGAGTTCGAGCTTCGGGCGCAATAGGCTTCGCCCGTCCCGACCCAGACGATGTTCGCGTTCGATGGGGCGACGGCCACGGCTCCGATCGAGAGCTTGGCCTGGCCGTCGAAGAGGGGCTCGAACGTCGTGCCGGCGTTCGTCGTCTTCCACACGCCGCCGTTCCGCGTCCCGACGTAGAACGTGTAAAGGTGCTCCTTGAGCGGCGCCGCGGGGACGGCGAAGGACGTCACCCACGAACCTGCGCGAAAAGGCCCGAGGTTGCGGAACGCGAAGGCCTTCAACAGGCCTTCGTTGAACCGGTCCTGACTCGCCGCGAACGAACCGGCGAGAAGGACGAGGACTAAAATGACCACAAGGTTTTTCTTGAACGATGGAGAATTCATGAGGCCTCCTCGATCCGAGTGATATTTTTTATATCATACCTCCCTTCGATAAGAAAGACGCGGGGTCGATCCTTACACGAGCGCCCTTATGCGCGGGGCAATCCTAATCCCCCCACCCCCTTTAGAAAAGGGGGGGGCAAATATTTCCCCCTTTAATAAAGGGGGGCTAATTATTCCCCCCTTTACTAAAGGGGGGAGAAGGGGGGATTAGCCGCATCGCTTCGCTCCTCGCGATGACAAGCTCTATCAGCAATTTTGGGCCGCGAGAGGAGCGATGGATCAGCCTATCCTGGTTTCTATTGACAGCCTCGCACCCCGGCGATATAGTTTCGAGGAACGCCGAACATGACGCCCGCCGCCGACAAATCCGCCGCCCCTTCCGCGATCGGCGCCCGCATGTCCTTCATCTGGTTCATCTGCCTCGTCGCCGCGCTGGGCGGGCTGCTCTTCGGCTACGACTGGGTCGTCATCGGGGGGGCGAAACCGTTCTACGAAAAGTTTTTCGCCCTGACCGACCCGACGAAACAGGGTTGGGCCATGAGCTGCGCTCTGATCGGCTGCTTGATCGGCGCGCTGGCCTCGGGCGCGCTAAGTGACAGGTTCGGGCGCAAGCGGCTGCTTCTGCTCTCGGCGGTCACGTTCGCAGTCTCCTCGATCGGGACCGCCCTGGCCGGCGGCCTCTCGGCGTTCGTCGCCTGGCGGATCGCGGGCGGAACGGCGATCGGCATGGCCTCGAACCTCTCGCCGATGTACATCGCCGAGGTCGCCCCGGCCAAGGTCCGCGGCAAGCTGGTCTCCATCAACCAGCTCACTATCGTCATCGGCATCCTCCTGGCCCAGCTCGACAACTGGCTCATCGCCGACAAGGTCCCGCCCGACGCCACGCCCGCGCAGATCCTGGCCTCTTGGAACGGCCAGACCGGCTGGCGCTGGATGTTCGGCGTGACGGCCATCCCCGCGGCGCTGTTCTTCATCGGCATGCTGGCCGTTCCGGAAAGTCCGCGCTGGCTGGCCAAAAAAGGCCGGCGCGAACGAGCGCGCGGCGTGCTGGCGAGGCTCGGCGGAGGGCCTTATGCCGACCGGGCCCTAGCCGAGATCGAAGCCACGCTCGGCGAAGAGGCCCGGGCGGCCGGCTGGCGGGATCTCGTCCGGCCGGGACTGAGGAAAGTCCTCCTCCTCGGCGTCGGTCTGGCCGTCTTCCAGCAATGGAGCGGCATCAACGTCATTTTTAACTATGCCGAAGAAGTGTTCGCCGCCGCGGGCTACAAGATCTCGGCTATTCTGTTCAATATCGTCCTCACCGGTATCGTCAACTTGATCTTCACCTTCGTCGCCATCGCCACGGTCGACCGGGCGGGCCGGCGGAAGCTGATGTTGATCGGCGCGGCCGGCCTGGCCGTCATCTACACGATCCTGGGCGCGGGCTTCCAGGCGCACAGCCACGGGCCGCACATGCTGCTGCTGGTCGTGGCCGCCATCGGCTGCTACGCGATGTCGCTCGCGCCGGTGACGTGGGTCGTAATCTCGGAGATCTTCCCCAACCGCAACCGCGGGGCGGCCATGTCCGTCGCCACGGCCTCGCTCTGGATCGCCTGTTTCATCCTGACCTATACGTTCCCTCTGCTCAACAAGGGACTCGGCGCGGCCGGCACGTTCTGGATCTACGCCGCGATCTGCGTCGCGGGGTTCCTCTTCATCAAAGGACGGCTTCCGGAGACGAAGGGCAAGACGCTCGAGGAGATCGAACGGCAATTGACTTAAATGGGGACATGTACTTCAGGGACACATCCCAGAACTCAAAGGATGTGTCCCCGAAGTACGTGTCCCCCTGAATAATGGAGGCGTCATGAAAAGCCAGAAAGGAAGATACACCCTCGGTCTCGATTTCGGGACGAACTCCGTCCGGGCGCTCCTCGTGGACGTCCGGAACGGCCGCGAGCTGGCGACGGCCATTCACGCCTATACGTCGGGGAGGGAAGGGATCCTGCTCGACCCCAAGAATCCCAACCTGGCCCGGCAGAGCCCGGCCGATTATCTCAAAGGCATCGAGGTCGCGGTCCGGCAGACTTTGGCCCGGGCCAAAAAGGCCGATCGGGCTTTCGACCCGGCCCAGGTCATCGGCATCGGTGTCGATACGACGGGCTCGACGCCGCTCCCCGTCGACAAGGACGGGACGCCGCTCGCCTTCCATAAGGATTTCAAGAGGAACCTCAACGCCCAAGCCTGGCTGTGGAAGGACCATACCGGTTTCGCCGAAGCGGCGGAGATCACGGCCCTCGCCGCCGAGGAGCATCCCGAATATCTGGCCAAGTGCGGCGGGACGTATTCCTCGGAGTGGTTCTTCAGCAAGATCCTTCACTGCCTGCGGGTCGACCCCAAGGTGTTCGAGGCGGCTGCAAGCTGGGTCGAATGCTGCGATTACATCCCCGCCGTCCTGGTCGGCGAAACGCGGCCCGAGAAGTTGCTGCGAGGGAGATGCGCCGCGGGACACAAGGCCATGTTCAACGCCGCGTGGAACGGCCTGCCGGCGAAAGACTTCTTGGTCAAGCTCAACCCCAAGCTCGGCGCGCTTCGCAACCGCCTCTACGATAAAACCTTCACCTCCGACGTGCCCGCGGGGAAGCTGGCCCCGGCCTGGGCGAAAAAGCTCGGCCTCACCGCCGGCATCCCCGTCGCCGTCGGCGCCTTCGACGCCCATCTCGGCGCGATCGGCTCGGGCGTCTTCCCCGGAAAGTTCGTCAAGATCATCGGGACGAGCACCTGCGACATCTGCGTCTGGCCGAACGACCAACCCCTGGCCGATGTCCCCGGCTTGTGCGGGATCGTCGACGGCTCCGTCCTCCCCGGATATTTCGGGCTCGAGGCCGGCCAGTCCGCGGTCGGCGACATCTTCAACTGGTTCGTCGAATATGTCCAACCGGGCGGGCCGGACCGGGGTTCGCACGCGGCCTTGACCCGGAAGGCGGCGAAGCTCAAACCCGGTCAGTCGGGGCTCCTCGCTCTCGACTGGAACAACGGCAACCGGACGATCTTGGTCGACCAGCGTCTGACCGGCCTTCTCCTCGGCCAAACGCTGCAGACAAGGCCGGAGGAGATCTACCGGGCCTTGATCGAAGCCACGGCCTTCGGCGCTCTAACCATCATCCGCCGTTTCGAGGAATACGGCATCCGGATCGATGAGGTCATCGCCTGCGGCGGCATCGCCGAAAAGAACCCGCTGGTCATGCAGATCTACGCCGACGTCATCGGCAAAGAGATGAAGATCGCCCGGTCGGCGCAGACCTGCGCCCTCGGCTCGGCCATCGCCGGGGCGGTCGCGGCGGGGCGGAACGCGGGCGGATATGGGACTTTCGCCGAAGCCCAAGCCGC
>JAUYDS010000148.1 GCA_030691735.1 Candidatus Aminicenantota bacterium | reverse complement strand
CCAGATGATCTTGTCGCGGGGCGCATCGAACACGTAATGCAGGGCGAGGGTGATCTCGACGACCCCCAGGTTCGCCGACAGATGACCGCCGTTCTTGGAAACGACCTCGATGATATAAGCCCGGACCTCTTCCGCCAGATTCCCGAGGTCCTCGACGGAGAGTTTCTTGAGGTCCTGCGGTCCCGAGATCGCGTCTAAGAGCTTGGCCATGATTCTTTTCTCGCGTCATCGCGAGCGACCGAAGGGAGCGTGGCGATCTCAGATTGGGTCGTCCTGAGCGAAGCGAAGGATCTCATTGACCCACCCGAAGTCGATTGAGATCCCTCGAAAGACTCGGGACGACTCTTCGAGTCGGATCCTTCGCTGCGCTCAGGACGACATTCGAGTCGGATCGCCACGTCATCACGCTCTCGCGTGATGGCTCGCGATGACCGTCTGAGGTCGCCACGGCCAAGAGGCCTCGCGATGCCATTTAATTAGCTGCACGTCGCAATTATACACCTATTTCTCCAAAAGTCGGCCGGCCAGGCGGCGGAGGAGCGGCGCTTTGACGCCCCCCCTATCAAGGGCTTCGAGACCGGTTCCGACGAAACTCCGGAGACGGTCGCGGGCTTTTCCCGCGCCGAACACTCGGGCATAGTTCGGCCCGGACGGCACGCCTTTTTTGGATCTTTCGGCCGCGTCGTGGATGTCGTCTCGGAACTGGAAGGCCAGGCCGAGGTTCTCGCCGAAAGCCGTCACGGCCTTGAGCTCTGCGAGGGAAGCGCCTCCGAGGAGCGCGCCGGCCCGGACCGAGGCCGTGATCAGGGCCCCCGTCTTCTTGAGCATCAGTTCGACGAGGCTCGCTTCGGTCGCGTTCTCGGCGGAGAAGGTGATATCCAAAAGCTGGCCGCCGATCATGCCCTCGGCGCCGGCCAGCTCGGCGGTCTCGCGGATGACCTGGATCTTTTTCGTCAAAAGCCGGCGCGGGACCTCGGCCTCGGCCATGAGTTCGAAGGCCAGCGTCAGAAGGCCGTCGCCCGCGAGAAGGGCGACGTCCTCGCCGAATTCTTTATGACAGGTCGGCCGGCCGCGCCGGACGTCGTCATCGTCCATGCAGGGCAGATCGTCGTGAACAAGGGAATAACTATGGATGAGCTCGATGGCGCAGGCGAAAGGAAGAATGACGGCCGGTTCCGGAGCGAAGGCATCCGCGGCGGCCAGGCAAAGGAGCGGGCGATACCGCTTCCCCCCGCCCAGGACGCTGTGGCGCATGGCCTGGAACAGGAGCGTGTTATTCCGCAACAGGATCCGCTCGAGCTCCCGATCGACAGTCCGTTTGTATCGGTCAAGTCGTTGTTCGATGGTCATGACATTCTCCGAAATATGCTCTTGTCGTCCCGAGCGAAGCGAAGGATGACAGGTTCGTCATTCTTCTTAAAAAGGAAGCTTGTCGTCTCCCCCGTCATCGGCTTTCTTCTTCGCGCCGCGCGAGGCCGCCTTCTTTTCCGGCGCGCCGTCGTCCTTTTCCTCTTTATCCGCCTCTTCACCAGCCTCTCCGGCGTCGGCCTCCTCGAGGCTGAAAGGCTCGCGGCGGATGTCGCCCTTATCGTCCTTGAGGAGAATCTCGACTTTTTTCTCCGCCCTCTCAAGTTCGGCCCGGAGATACTTGGCCAGATGGACGCCCTTCTCGAACAGCCCGAGCGATTCGTTCAGGCCGAGACCGCTCTGTTCCAGTTTCTCGACGATCTTTTCCAGGTCGGCGAGGGCCTTTTCGAAATTCAGGTCTTTGTCCTTCATGTGAGCCTCCTACTTGAATGTCATTGCGAGGCCGGCGCAGCCGGCCGTGGCAATCCGACTCGAAGAGTCGTCCCGAGTCTTTCGAGGGAGCTCAATCTGCTTCGGGTGGTCAATGAGATCCTTCGCTTCGCTCAGGACGAGGCACTCTGAGATTGCCACGCTCCCTTCGGTCGCTCGCAATGACGCGCCGTAATTTTTGATTTCAAAAAACTTCTTAGGGCAAATATTCATTTTATTCTTTTTCTTTAACGGCCCGGGATTCGATCGGCTTGTCGGGGTCCACAGCCTCGACCCGGCAGCGGAACTCGCCTTTATAAAACGACACGCGCAACGAGTCTTCGGCGCGGACGTTCTCGATGGACGTCACGGCCGTCCGGCCGTCGCCCGTCCAGCACAGCGCGTAGCCTTTTTTGAGGATGTTGAGCGGGCTGTGGCCGTGTAGGCCGGCCGAAAGGCGTTCCCAGGCGGCCCGCCGGTCGCCAAGCAAACGACGGACGCTGCCGGCCGCCTGTTCCCACAGCAGGTCGACCCTGCCCCGCGCTCCGGCGATCTTCCTCTGCTCTCCGCGCACGACCTCTCGGGCCCGAGATTCGAGATCATCGACGTCCTGGGCGATATTCATCAAGCGGACCTTGAAATTCTGGAAAATGCGGTGCTGGACCAGGCTCATGACGTCCTGCCGGCGTTCCTGGATGGCGTATCGGGCGCCCTGGAACGCCCGGCGCTCCAGGTTCTCGATCCGCTCGACGAAGGCCTCTTCTTTTTCGACGACCATCTCGGCCGCCGCCGTCGGCGTCGAAGCCCGGATGTCGGCGACGAAATCGGCGATGGTGAAGTCGACCTCGTGCCCGACCGCCGAAATGACCGGCACCGGGCAGCGGAAGATGGCGCGGGCGACCTTCTCCTCGTTGAACGCCCAGAGGTCCTCCATCGACCCGCCGCCGCGCCCGACGATGATCGCGTCGAGGCCGCCGAGGCTCCCGAGATAATCGATCCCCTCGGCGATCTGGTCGGCGGCTCCTTCGCCCTGGACGAGCGCCGGGTAAATCAGGATCCGCAGTTTCGCGAACCGCCGTTCGAGCGTCCTCAGAATGTCCACGAGGGCGGCTCCGGTCGGCGAAGTGACGACGCCGATCGTCTTCGGCAGGAGCGGCAGCTTCTTCTTGCGGGCCTCCTCGAAGAGTCCTTCGGACCGCAGCTTTTCCTTGAGCTGTTCGAAAGCCAGCTGGAGCGCGCCCTTGCCCTTCGGCTCGGCCTGGTCGACGACGATCTGATATTCACCGCGGGCCTCATAGACATTGATCCGGCCCCGGCAGATGAGCTGGAGCCCGTCCTTGAAGGCGAACTTGATCCGGACCGCGTCGCTCCGCCACATGACCGCCTTCAGCTGGCATTTTTCGTCCTTGAGCGAAAAGTAGATGTGACCGGACGCGGCGGGCCGGAGATTGGAAACCTCTCCCGTCACCAGGACGAGCGGGAAGGCCTCCTCGAGCTTATCCCTGATGAGTTTGGTGATCTCGCTGACGGAATAAATTTTGACCGGGAGATCGATCATCGCGTTTTTCATCGACCCGCCATTTCCAACTGGTCCCCTAATTTTCGTCCTCGTCCTCCGTCACGATCCGACTCGAAGAGTCGTCCCGAGTCTTTCGAGGGATCTCATTCGGCGTGTCGGAGGTTGGAGGAGATCCTTCGCTTCGCTCAGGATGACACCGTAGTCATATTCCTCATTCCCCATCTTCGTCCTCCACGACGATCTCTCGAATAATGGACAGCGCCCGGCCCGAAGCCGCGTCGATCTCGATGAAAACGGCGGAGAGGAACAGTCCGCCCTTTGCGGGTTCGAACCTCTGCGGTCGCGCGGTCAGGAATTTCTGGAGGGCCTGCTCGCGCTTGATGCCGATGACCGAGTTCCGGGCGCCGGCCATGCCGACGTCGGTGATGAAGGCCGTCCCCCCCGGCAGGATGCGCTCATCCGCGGTCGGCACGTGAGTGTGCGTCCCGATGACCGCCGAGACCCGCCCGTCGAGGTACCAGCCCATCGCCTGCTTCTCCGAGGTCGCTTCGGCGTGGAGATCGACGATGATGACCGGCGTCTCCCGGCGGAGCTTTTCGATCTCCGTGTCGGCCGTCCGGAAGGGGCAGTCGATCGCTTCCATGAACACGCGGCCCTGAAGGTTCAGCACGCCGACCTTGGAGCCCCCGGCGTCGGTCACGACCACGGCGCCCTTCCCGGGGTTCTGGGGAGGATAGTTCGCCGGCCGCAGCAGCCGCGGCTCCTTTTCGAGGTAGGACATCGCTTCCTTCTTGTCCCAAACGTGATTGCCCGAGGTCAGGACGTCGACGGACTCCAACAGGTCCTTTCCGATCTCCTCGGTGATGCCGACGCCGCCGGCGGCGTTCTCGCCGTTGACGATGATGAGCGAGGGTTTGTGCTTTTTCGTCAGCGCGGGCAGGGCCTTGGCGAGCGCGTTGCGCCCCGGCCGGCCGATGAGGTCGCCGACGAAAAGAACGCCGACCTTAGCGGGCATATTCCACGGCCCTCATTTCCCGGATGACGGTGACCTTGATCTGCCCCGGGTAATCGAGATCGCTCTTGATTTTCGCCGCGATGTCCTTGGCGATCAGGGCGGCTTTGTCGTCGGAGACCTTCTGGGCTTCGACCATGATCCGGATCTCGCGGCCGGCCTGGAGGGCGAAGGCCTTGCTCACGCCCTCGAAGCCCTTGGCCAGCCCCTCCAGCTTTTCGAGACGCTTGATGTACGTTTCGAGGAGCTCCCGGCGGGCGCCCGGCCGGGCGGCGGACAGGGTGTCCGCGGCCTGGATGAGGACGGCCTCGACCGACGGGAAGTCGACGTCGCGATGGTGGCTGGCGATCGCCTGGATCACCGCCTCCGTCTCGCCGTACTTGCGGCAGAGCTCGACGCTGAGCTCGGTGTGCGTCCCTTCGACCTCCCGGTCGACCGCCTTGCCGATGTCGTGGAGGAGCCCGGCCCGGAGCGCGACCTGCGTGTTGAGCCCGAGTTCGCTGGCCATGGCCGCCGCAAGGAAGGACACCTCCTTGGAATGCTGGAGCACGTTCTGTCCGAAGCTCGTCCGGTAATGCAGCTTCCCCAGGAGCTTGATCAACTCGGGGTGGACGTTCTGGACGCGGAGCTCGTAGGCGACCGCTTCGCCTTCCAGGCGGATCTTCTCTTCGAGGTCCGCCCGGACGTTCTCGACGATCTCCTCGATCCGGGCCGGATGGATCCGGCCGTCCATGACGAGCTTCTGGATGGCCAGCCGGGCCGTCTCCCGGCGGATCGGATCGAAGCTCGAGAGGATGACGGCCTCGGGGGTGTCGTCGACGATGATGTCGACGCCCGTGGCCATCTCCAGGGCGCGGATATTCCGGCCTTCCCGGCCGATGATCCGGCCTTTCATGTCGTCCGACGGCAGGTCCACGACGGACACGGTCGTCTCGACGACGTGCTCGGCCGCCGAGCGCTGGATGGCCTGGCTGATGATCTCGCCGGCGAGCTGGCGGCTTTTGGCCCGCGTCTCTTCCTCGACCCGGCGGACGACCTGGACGGCCTCGATCCGCGCCTCGTCCTCGATCTTCTTGATCAGTTGGCCTTTGGCTTCGTCCTGGGTCAGGCCGGCGACCCGCTCGAGCTCCTCCATCTGTTTCTTGATCAGGGCGTTGACCTTCTCGTCCTGGAGGTCGAGCTCCCCCTCGCGCTGGGTGATCCGGCGCTCTTTGGCCAAGATCTCCCGCTCCTTCCGGTCGAGGCCCTGGAACTTCCGCTCCACGTTCTCTTCTTTGTGGATCAGGCGCCGCTCCATCTCGTTGATCTTGCGGTTCTTCTCGCGGGTCCTCTGCTCGAATTCGGCATCGACCGAGGCGAGCTTGTCTTTCGCCTGCTGTTGGGCGTCCTTGACGATCTTTTCAGACTGGGCTTTGGCCTGTTCCAGGACCTCCTTGGCCTCCTGCCCGGCCCGCATGAGCCCCCGCGTTCCCGCGTTCTTCTTGAGCAGGATGACTATGATCAAGGCGGCCAGAACGATGAGAACGGCCAAGCCTGCGTAAAGCACGATGTTGGTCACGGCAATTCACCTCCTCGAGGCAAGGCGAGGCCGAGAGAAGCGGACCGAGAGGATTATGGAGTCGGAGTCCCCGGCGGAGCATCCCGCACGACGTGAAAGGTTATGTCCATTTTAAGATGTCGCTTTTTCGATGTTGGGGTACTCATGCCCGTCTTGGAACAGACGCTTCTCCAAACCATCCATCTCGGTTTCCATCTGGCCGATGGCGTCTCCCAGTTGATCGAACTTCTGCTGCGTCAGGAAATATTCGTCCGCGATGTTCAAGGCCGCGAGCACCGCGATCTTGAGCGGATCCGTGGATTTCGATTTCACCGCGATCTCCTCCATCTTCTGATCAACATAGGCCGTCAAATGGCTGATGTACTTCTCGTCTTCTTCGCCCTTGACTCGTATTTTATAGGGTCGTCCATAAATCTCGATTTCGATGATCTTGTCATTCATATCCCGAGCTTGTCGATCTGTCCGATGATCGCCTCGACCTTCCCTCGGACGAGGTCTCTCTCATTTTCGTACCTTTTGAGGTCCTCGTCAAGCTTCCCGGCGCGTTTGGCCAGCTCCTCCATGTCCTTCTTCTCGATGCGGAAGTCCTTGATCTGCTGTTTCAGCTTCTCGTTCTCGGCGGACAGCTTGGTGATATATTCGATGACATGGCTGATCTTCGTCTCCAGGATCTTCATCCGGTCCAGTTCGGTGCTCACGACGATCCTCCTCCTTCCCTGAGTTGGATTTTAAAAGCGGATTTGAGGCTTTTGACGATCTTCTGCTCGGCCTTGTCGACGTCCTCGGCGACGAGCGTGGCCTTGGGATTGCGGAACGTGAAGCGGAGCGACAGGCTCTTCTTGTCCTTGGGGATGTTCGCTCCGGCGTAATGGTCGATGACGCCAAAATCCTCGAGATGGGGCAGGCCCAGCTTGTCGATGGCCAGCTTGATCCCCTGGTAGGGAACGTCCCGCCCGACGAGGAACGACAGGTCACGGACGACGCCCGGGAACCGGGGGAGCGGGACGTATTCGAACGGCCGGGCCTGTTTGCTGAAGAGGAGCTCCAGATTCAGTTCCGCGGCATAAACGGGGCCTTTGACCGAATACAGGTCGAGCAGGCGGCCGTGGACCTGCCCCAGCCGGCCGATCGCCTGCCCCTTGAATGAGACCGCCAGCGAATAATCTTCCTCGAAGAACGCGCAGGCGGCCTCCTCGAAGACGATCGGCGCGTAGCGGAGGTTCTCCAGGGCGGCCTCGAGCGCGCCTTTGAGGTGGAAGAAATCGGTCTCCGCCGGCTTCCCTTTCCAGTGCGGCGCGCCGAGCGGTCCCGCCGTGGACAGCCCCAGACTCTGTTCCTCGGCCGCGGCGTTCTCGTTCCAGGAATAGACGTTGCCGATCTCGAAGATGTGCACGCCCTCTTGTCCGCGGTTCCTGTTCCAAGCCGTGTTCTCGAGCAGGCCTCCGAGGAGGGTCGTCCGCAGGACCGAGGCCTTGGACGAGATGGGATTGCGGATCTCGACGGGGGACTTGCCGCTGCGGAGCATGCTCTCCCGTTCGGGATCGGCGAAGCTCTGGTTGATGACCTCATCGAACCCAAAATGGAAAAGCCCTTGGCTGAGCTTGCGGATCCGGTCCTTATCCGAAGGGACCGGCTCGAGGATCTCGAACGGAGGGACGACGACCGGGATCTTGTCGTAGCCGAAGAAACGGGCGATCTCCTCGATCAAGTCCGCCTCGCGCTCGATATCGACGCGGAAGAACGGGACCTGGACGCGCCAGAGACCCTGCTGGTTCGCTTTAAGGGCGAAGCCCAGGTCCTCGAGCGTTCTCTCGACGAACGCATCGCCGACCTCGACGCCGAGGATCTCGGCGATCCGGCGGCTGCGGAGGACGATCTCCTTGGGCTTGCGCGGCCGGGGATAGACGTCGACGGGCTCCCTCGCCACCTTGCCCCCGAATTGCGTCAGGAGCGAGGCGGCCATGATCGCGGCGTGCGGGGCGAAAGAGATATCCGCGCCCCGTTCGAAGCGATAGGCGGCATCGGTCTGGATTTCGAGCTCTTTGCGGGTTCTGCGCACGGAGGCGGGATCGAAGGTGGCGCTCTCGATGAACACGTCCTGCGTCTCGGCCGTCACGGCCGAATCTTCGCCGCCGATGACGCCGGCGATCGCCATGGGCTTTTTCTCGTCGGCGATGACGAGCATCTCCGGCGAAAGGGCGACGTCCTTGCCTTCGAGCGTCCGGAGGGTCTCGCCCTTCTTGGCCCGGCGGATGAGGACCCGCGGCCCGGCGATCCGGGACAGGTCGAAGGCGTGAATGGGCTGGGCCGTGGCGAACAGGACGTAGTTCGAGACGTCGACGATGTTGTTGATGGGTTTGAGACCCATGGCCTCGATCCTCGTCCGGAGCCAGTCGGGCGAGGGGCCCGTTTTGACGCCCTTGACGACAACGCCGCAGTATCGCGGGCAGAGGTCCTCGTCCAGGATCTGGACGTCGACGAGCTCGGACGTCCTGACGGGCAGATCGCTCAAGGGCCAGGTCTGGTCCTTGAGCGGCGAACGGAGCATGGCCCCGATCTCCCGGGCTATGCCGAGATGGCCGAGCGTATCGGGCCGGTTGGCGTAGGTCTCGACGTCGAGGATGACGTCGTCCGCCCTCTCCTCGCGCTCTTCGGCGACAAGCCCGATCATGGTCAGGCGATCAAGGAGTTCGCGGAGCGGGAGGCCGATGTCCACATAGTCCTTGAGCCAATTCAGACTGATTTTCATTTGAGGTCAAACTGCCGGATGAAGCGGAGGTCGTTTTCGAAGAAATAGCGCATGTCCGAGATCCCATAGGCGAACATGGCCGTCCGATCGATGCCCAGGCCGAAGGCCCAGCCGGAATATTTCTCGGGGTCGATGTTGACGTTCTTAAACACCTGGGGATCGACCATGCCCGAGCCCAGGATCTCCTTCCAGCCCGTCCCGCCGCAAATGCGGCATTCGGGGTCCTTAGCCCCGCAGGCCAGGCATTCGATGTCCACCTCGGCCGACGGTTCGGTGAACGGAAAAAAGCTCGGCCGGAAGCGGATCTTGATCTTGTCCCCGAAAAGCCGTTTGAGGAAGAATTCGAGCGTGCCTTTGAGGTGGGCGAAGGTGATCCCCTCGTCCACTACCAGCCCCTCGAGCTGGAAGAACATGGGCAAATGGGTCGGGTCCGGCACGTCGCGGCGGAAGACCTTGCCGGGGAGGACGATCCGGATCGGAGGTTTCTGCTTCTCCATGACCCTGATCTGGACCGGGGACGTGTGCGTCCGAAGGAGCAGTTTGTCCGTGATGTAGAGCGTGTCCCAGTCGTCGCGCGCCGGATGGTGCGGCGGGAAGTTGAGCGCTTCGAAATTATAATAGTCGGTCTCGATCTCGGGACCGTCCTCGACCGAGAAGCCCATGGACAGGAAGATATCCTCGATCTCCCGCTGGAACAGGCGGATCGGATGCGGCACGCCCCGGTATCGTTTTTCGCCGGGGAGCGTCAGATCGATCTCGCGTTTCGGTTTGGCCGGCGCCTTGAGCCGGGCTTCCAGGGCCTCCAGCCTCTCTTGGATCTCGTTCTTCAGGGCGTTGACCAGCTGGCCCGCGGTCGGCTTCTCTTCCGGAGCGAACGTCTTGAGTTCCTCCAGCAGGATCGTGACGTAACCGCGTTTGCGGCTCAGGAACTGATGGCGCAGCTCGTCGAGCGCCTTCGGGTCCTGGATCTGGGCGGACTGCTCCGCCAGCTTCGTTTTATACGCGTCGATCGTATTTTGAAACGTCCTCAGATTAGGCGACGGCATCTTTCACTTTCGCGGCGATGCGGCCGAAGGCCTGCGGCTGGTTCACCGCGAGCTCGGCCAGGACCTTCCGGTCAAGTTCGATTTTCAGTTTCTTGAGGCCTTGGATGAAGCGGCTGTAGGTCAGGCCGTTCAGGTTGGCGGCGGCTTTGACCCGGACGATCCACAGCCGGCGGAAGTCGCGCTTCCGGGCGCGGCGGTCGCGGTAAGCGTACGTCAGGGCATGCTCCACCGCTTCCTTGGCCGTGCGGTAATTCGAGCTTCTCGCGCCCCAATAGCCCTTGGCCAGCTTGAGGACCTTGACCCGCCGGTTTTTCTTTTTAAATCCGCGTTTAACACGTGGCATAGCTAACTCCTTCTCTATTGAAGACGGGGACATGTACCGGAGGGACACATCAAGGGGACATGTTCCGGGGGGTACATCTCCTCTCTTTGAGGAGGTGTCCCCCCGGTACGTGTCCCCGAAGGATGTGTCCCAAAAGTACATGTCCCCATTTTATTCAAAACTCGTAGGGGAGCATCATCTTGACGGTCCTGCGGTCGGCGTGGCTGACGACGGCCTTCCGGCCGAGATTGCGTTTCCGCTTGGACGACTTCTTCGTCAGGATGTGGCTTTTATTGGCCTTCTTGTGGACGATTTTCTTTTTCGCCGTGACCTGGAACCTCTTTTTCGCTCCCTTGTGGGTTTTTAGCTTTGGCATCTTTTCCTCCTGGTTTCGTAGGAACGAGCAGCGCCGAAACGGCCCAGTCCTGTTTTCGAACACCTCCGTCCGGTTTTCCCTGCCCCTGCACGTCCCCGGTCACGCGATTCAAGACCGCGATACCCATCTCCGGCCGCGATTTCTCGCGGCCCCGGAGCATGATCGTGATCTTGACCTTGTTGCCATCCTCGAGGAAGCGCTGGACGTGCTTCAACTTGAACGCGTAGTCGTGGATGCTGATCTTCGGCCGGAACTTGATCTCCTTGACCTGGATCGTCTTCTGGTGCTTCCGGGCATCGTGGTCCTTCTTGTGGAGCTCGTAAAGGAACTTGCCGTAATCCATGATCCGGCAGACCGGCGGGGTGGCCGCCGGCGCGATCTCGACCAGGTCCAGGCCTTTTTGCCGGGCGAGAGACAAGGCATCGGACGCGGACATCACGCCCAATTGTTGCTTCTCTTCGTCGAGCACTCGAATCTCTCCGGCGCGTACCATCTCATTAATCCTATGGGGCTTCGGTTTTCCGCTGGGCGGAAACGGTTGTCTTCCTCTAAAAATGATCGGCCTCCTTCACACGTTTACGGTTAAAGATTTATTGTCATTCAATTGTTTGACTTTTGCAAGGAATTCGCTCATCTCCACGGGCCCTTTGTCGCCTTGGCCGTGGATGCGGAGCGAGGCGGTCCCGGCCGCCACCTCCTTGTCGCCGACGACCAGGATCAGCGGGACCTTGTGGTGTTCGGCCTCCCGGATCTTGTAATTGACCTTCTCCCGGCGCTCGTCGACCTTGGCCCGGAGACCGTTCTCGTCGAAAAAAGATTCGAGCTTGCGGGCGTATTCGGCATGGCGGTCGGCGATGGGCAGGATCAGGACCTGGACGGGCGCCAGCCAGAGCGGGAAAGCGCCGTTGTAGTGTTCGACGAGGACCCCGAAGAACCGCTCGAGGGACCCCAGCAAGGCCCGGTGGATCATGTAAGGGCGGTGCTCCTTGCCGTCCTCGCCGACGAAGGTCATCTCGAACCGTTCGGGATTGTTGAAGTCGAACTGGATGGTCGTGCACTGCCAGAGGCGGCCGATGGCGTCCTTGACCTTGATGTCGATCTTCGGGCCGTAAAAGACCGCCTCGCCTTCCTTTCGCTCATAGCTCAGGCCGCGGATCTCGAGAGCCTTGACCAGGGACTCCTCGGCCCGGCACCACATATCGTCGGCCCCGCAATACTTTCCCGGGTTCTTGGGGTCGCGGACGGAAAGTTCGATCTTGTTGTCGACGAAGCCGAAGGCGGCCAGGATGTCGATCGAGAAGTCCAGCACGCGGAGGATCTCGTCCTCGATCTGATCCGGGGTGCAGAAGATATGTGCGTCGTCCTGAGTGAAACCGCGGACGCGCAGCAGCCCGTGGAGGACGCCGCTCCGCTCGTAGCGATAGACCGTCCCCAGTTCGGCCCAGCGCAGAGGAAGGTCCCGATAGGACCGGCCCCGGGACTTGTAGACGGCGATGTGGAAAGGACAGTTCATCGGCTTGACGTAATAGTTCTGCCCGTCGATGTCCATCGGCGAGTACATCGAGTCCTTGTAGAAATCGAGGTGGCCCGATGTCTGCCAGAGCTTTTCCCGGCCGATATGGGGCGTATAAAGGATGTCGTAGCCGCCCTTCCAATGGCGCTCTCGCCAGTACTGTTCGATGACCGCCCGGATCCGAGCGCCCTTCGGGTGCCAGAGGACGAGGCCGCTTCCGACGTTCTCGTCGAAGCTGAAGAGATCCAGCTCGGCACCGAGCCGGCGGTGGTCCCTCTTTTTGGCTTCCTCGAGAAGGAGGAGGTAATCATCCAGCTCTTTCTTCGTCGGGAAGGCGGTTCCATAGATGCGCTGGAGCTGTTGGCCGCGCTCGTCGCCCTTCCAATAGGCGCCGGAAACGGACAGGAGCTTGAAATGCCGGATGGCTCCGGTCGAGGCCAGGTGCGGCCCAAGGCAGAAATCGATGAAATTCCCCTGCCTGTAGCCGGTGACGGAGTCGCCTCCCTTCTCCCGGATGAGCTCGACCTTGAGGGTCTGGCCTCCGTCCGCGAAGAGCCTCAAGGCCTCATCTTTGGCCAAGGTCACTTTTTCGATGGGGACGTTCTTAGCGGCGAGCTCCCGCATTTTCTGTTCGATCACGTCCAGGTCCTGAACGCTGAACGGCTCGGCGCGCAAAAAGTCATAAAAAAAGCCGTTTTCCACGGCGGGTCCGATGCCGACCTGCGTCCCGGGAAAGAGATCGAGGACGGCGTGGGCCAGGAGGTGGGAAGCGCTGTGCCTCAAGACCTCCAGATCGTTCTCCGCCTCCCTGCCCGCGTTCTTCTTATTGTCGTTGTCCATTTTCGTCGTCCGTTCAAAAAATCATAAGAAACCGCCGTTATCGCTCGAGCAGCCCCCTTTTCGCCGTTTGCCGAATCCGGCCTGGAATTTCACGTGAACATGGCCGGAATAACCATCAAACGATGACCCATATATCTGTCCGAAAAGACGCTCCTTCGTTCGCTAATGGTAGGCGCGGAGGGGATTGAACCCACGGCCTCTTCCGTGTCAGGGAAGCGCTCTCCCACTGAGCTACGCGCCTATAGATGCCGTTTGAAGCGGACATATAGTAATAAAAACATCTTAGAGAGTCAATTAAAAAAGAGCTCGGACCAATGGCCGCCGAGACGACAGGGTCGCCCCCCGACTCCCTGGGGAACCAGTCCCGTCGGTTCCCCCCTCGGCTTCGCCGATGGGACCCCCCTCCGCTATGGGAGCCTTGGGGGCGACCCCGCCGCCTCGGCCTTATTTAATATCCCGAGCGCAAAACATGTTTTAATAATTCTCTCGATGTTCAATTCTTTTTTCTCTCTTAATTAGTCGAGGCGAGGGGGTATGCCGCCCGGAACCCGTCCGAGAGCGAGAGCGGGCACGGTTCGGAAAAACGGAGTTTTTCCGAGAGCTCGAGAGCGAGGTCCGAGCGGATTTTCCGCGCTGGGGAAAATCCGCGTGGTGACGGGCGACATCCCCCGAGCCTTTTTGATATAATCGCCTTATGATCGGAATCATGTCCGATTCCCACGACAATCTGGTCGCCGTCGGACGAGCGGTCACCCTGTTCAAGGACGCCGGGTGCGACCTCGTCATTCACGCCGGGGATTTCGTCGCCCCATTCGCCGCCCGGGAGCTGGTCAAGGCAGGCTGTCCGGTTAAAGCGGTCTTCGGGAACTGCGACGGGGAAAAAAAGGGATTGGTTGCCGCCATTCAACCCTTCGGAGAGATCCGTAAAGCCCCTTTTAAATTTAAATATAATCAAATCAATATCTTGGTGACCCACTTGAACGCGCCCGTTGAGTCTTATGCCCGCCAAAAGAAGTCCGACCTGATCATCTTCGGCCACACGCATGAGGCGGAGATCAGAAAAATCGGCGCCACCCTGATCATCAACCCCGGCGAGGCCGGCGGCTGGCTGACCGGCAAGAACACGGTCGCCCTATTCGACCCGGCAACGGGCGAAGCGCGCATCATCGGGATTTAGATTGGCCAACCCGATCAACAGGCGGCAGAAACCGGTCTGGCGGCAGGTCCGAAAGCCCCTTCCCCCTGTTTCAAAGCTCCGAACGAACAAAAAAGGCCCCCTCCTCCCCAACAAGAAGGAGCGGATCGGGAAAATTGAAAAAGACTCAATTTAGGGGGTCTAAAAGCCGGACATGGCGATCATAATCCCCCCACTCCCCCCTTTAGAAAAGGGGGGGAATTAAGACTTTTTAATCTGGATTCCCGCCTTCGCGGGAATGACGGTTCCAGCGTTCGAAGCGAAATGGGACCCCTCCTCCCCCGCCCTAAAACGGGGACACGTACCTGAGGGACACATGCAAGAGGATGTGTCCCTCAGGTACATGTCCCCATCTAATTAAGAAGCGGGCGAACGCTCTATTTACGGGTGGCACCGATCGGGCGCCCGGCCGGACGAAGCGAATGGGACCCCCGCGGGGGTGAACGCACACATATAATTAGCTGGGGCGAGGGGGTATGCCGCCCGGAACCCGTCCGAGAGCAAGAGCGGGCACCTTTCTTGTATGCTTGCGAGCGAAGAAGCGGGCGAATTCTCTTTCGGAAAAACACCAATCAGTTTCGAAGATGCGACGGCAGGGCTGGCCCTAAGGACCCCATAGCGGAGGGGGGTCCCCTCGGCTTAGCCGAGGGGGGAACCGACGGGACTGGTTCCCCAGGGGGCCGGGGGCCAACCCTGTCGCCGCGTCGGCTATGGACATCGGCGCCGAAAAAGCCGAACTATACGGGTGTTAAGATCTCCGCCGGGAGCGAGCTTCTTCCCCGAGCCCTCCTCGAGCCCACTTCTATTGAGGAAAGAGGCGTTTTCGGATATACTACCCTTTTCAATTTTTACAATTTATCATTTGGACGCGATTTTGGAGGAGGAGTATTTATGAAAAAAGTGATCATCATGGGCGCCGCCGGGCGGGATTTCCATAATTTCAACACCTACTGCCGGGACAACCCGAACTTCCAGGTCGTCGCCTT
>JAUYDS010000010.1 GCA_030691735.1 Candidatus Aminicenantota bacterium | reverse complement strand
GCTCGAGTTCGTCTTTCCCTTCGCCGCCGTGCTCCTGACTCTGATCGGGGCCTCGGTCCTGAACTATAAGATCGAAGGACAACAGCGCCGTTTCATCAAGAGCGTCTTCAGCCATTACCTGAGCCCGGCCGTGATCGACCGCCTGATTGAAGATCCGAAACGCCTTCAGCTCGGCGGAGAGGAGCGCGAGATCACCTCGTTCTTCTCCGATGTCGAGGGATTCACACCGATCTCGGAGAAGCTTTCCCCGTCTGAGTTGGTCGCTTTGTTAAACGCTTATCTCTCGGAAATGACCGAGATCATTCTCGAGGAGGGGGGGACACTCGACAAATACGAGGGCGACGCCATCGTCGCCTTCTGGAACGCTCCTCTCGACGATCCCGATCATGCTTATCGGGCTTGCCGGGCGGCCCTCTCCTGTCAGAAGAAGCTGGAGGAGATCGGGCCGGACTTCATCCAACGCTTCGGACTGGGGGTCCGCGCGCGCATCGGCCTGAACACGGGCCCGGCCGTGGTCGGCAACATGGGCTCCGGCCGGCGCTTCGATTATACGGCCATGGGGGATACGATCAACCTGGCGGCCCGGCTCGAAGGGGCCTGCAAAACGTACGGGGTCCCGATCTTGGTTGGAGAAAGAACGTTCGAATCGGTCCAGGACAGGATCCTGGCCCGGGAAGTCGACCGGGTCCGCGTCGTCGGCAAGAAACAGCCCGTTAAAATCTTCGAGCTCATCGGAGAGCTCGGAACCGTCGGGCCCGGGGAGATCGACAAGGTCATTCTTTTTCATAAAGGCCTGCAGCTCTATCGGAACTGGCAATGGGATGGCGCCATCCAGATCTTCGGGACGTTCCCCGGAGACGCCGTCGCCGGCATCTACCAGGACCGCTGCCGGGCTTACCGACAGGATCCCCCGCCGGCGGATTGGGACGGCGTGGCCGATCTGAAGACGAAGTGAAAGGACGGAAGAGCATGGAGCTTCAATTCTGGGGAGTGAGGGGGAGCTTTCCTTTGGCGGGAAGGGCGGTTTCGAAGATCGGCGGGAACACGCCCTGCGCGTCCGTGACTTCGGCGGCCGGGGACGTCCTCATCATCGATGCCGGGACGGGGATCCGCGCTCTCGGCGATGCCCTCATCGCCGGCCGGAAAACGGGACCGCTGTGCCTCTCTTTGTTGTTCACCCATTTTCATCTCGATCATGTCCAGGGCCTGCCCTTTTTCGCCCCGCTGTTGCTGGTGGACGCCGAGATCCGCTTTTATTCCGCCGCCGATCCCGAAGACATGAAGGGGTATCTCGGGCGGTTGATGGGAAAGCCCTATTTTCCCATGCCGTTCGACCGGACGCCGGCCATGAAATCTTTTCACAAGATCGACGGGGCCGGGACCAAATGCGGCCAGGTCATGGTTTCCTCCTGCCCTCTCCATCATCCCCAAGGGAGCGTCGCCTATCGCCTGGAAGAGAACGGCGCCGCGGTCGTGTTCGCCACGGATACGGAGCCCGATGGCGGCCGCCTGGACGAACGGCTGGCGACATTCGCCAAAAACGCCTGTTTGGTCTATGACGCGATGTTCACTCCTGAGGAATATGCTTCCGGAAAGCAGGGTTGGGGCCACAGCACCTGGCTCGAAGGGGCGAAGCTGGCGGGTGCGGCCGGCGCTTCGAGCCTTTTTCTCTCCCATTTCAACCCCGATCATAGCGACCGGGTCGTTCTCGGGCTCGAGCGCCGAGCCCGACGGATCTTCCCGGCCGCGGTCTGCGCCCGCGAAGGCCGGCGGATGACGATCCCCCCAAACGGCCTGGAAGCCCGGGGAAGGGAGGCCGATCGATCATGACTCCAACGTCTTTTACCGCGGGGAAAGGACTGGGATTCATCCTCAGGCGATTGATCGTTCCGGGCGGCGCGATCCTCCTGCTCGTCATTCTGAAAAACATTCTGTCTTTCTCCGGCTCCGCGCTCCCGTATCTCGATACGGCGGTCTTCTTTTTTGCGGTCGTCTTGGCCATCCGTCTGATCGATGCGGTCCTGATCGCCTGGTACGAGGGACGGCGCAAGCCCTACCCTCTCCCCGACGTGTTGCGGGGCATGATCCTGGCCGCGCTTTATCTCGTCCTGTTCTTCGTCGTTCTTGACAAACTGCGCGTGGACATCAAGCCGCTGCTGACGGGGTCGGCGATCCTGACCGCCGTGCTCGGACTGGCCTTTCAGGGCGTCCTGAGCAATATCCTGTCGGGCATGTCCCTCCATTTCACCCATTCGTTCAGCCGCGGCGATTGGGTGGGCATCGGAAAACATGAAGGCGTCGTGGTGGACACGAACTGGCGCGAGACGCGCCTCCTCGACCGCTCTACGAACATCGTCGTTCTGCCGAATAACGCCGTCGCTTCGGAAACCATCACGAATTTCTCCAAGCCCGACGTGGCCACGGCTTTGACCCTGACCTTCAAGATCGGCTACGACGCGCCGGTCGTCGACGTGGTGCGGGCCCTTCTCGACGCGGCCCAGGAGTGTCCCCAAGTCATGAGCGCGCCCAAACCCCAAGCTTATATCACGAGCTACGACGAGTTCGGGGTTTCCTATCTCCTCAAGTTCTGGGTCAAGGATTTCGCCCAAAAGAACTCGATCATAGGCGAGGTCGGACGGCTGGCCTGGTACAAGATGCGCCGAGACCGTATCGATATCGCTTTGTCTCTCGGCGACAGGATTCGGGAGGTCGTCCGGACGGTCCGGCAGGTCCCTGCCGGCGGACCGGCGCCGGAAGCGGAGGCCGGCGAAAAAGAGAAGACCTATGCGGATCTGCGCCATTCGGCTTTTTTGCGTCCTTCGCAAGGGGAGCAGGCCGGGCGGTTGATCGTTTCCGATGAGGATCTTCGGACCCTGGCCGATCTGGTCCGGCGCTCCGTCTATACGAAAGGCGAGATCGTCTTCCGGCAGGGAGAGCGCGGGACGAGTTGTTATGTCGTGGCCAAAGGCAGGATCCGGGGCGAGATCGCCACCGAGGAGGGCGGGAAAAGATATGTCTCCGAGTTCGTCGTCGAGCCGGAAGGGATCTTTGGCGAGATGTCGTTGTTCACCGGGATGCCGCGGACGGCCACCGGGATCGTCGCCGAGGAGGCCGAGCTTCTCGAGATCAAGGCCGAGGATTTCGCCGTGCTCATCGAGCGCAACCCGGTGCTGGCCGAAGCGATCGCGGAGATCGTCAGCGTTCGCAACGAGGAGAACAAAGACCTCCTGCGGAAGATCAAAGATCTGTCGGAGAAGGACATCGCCGACGGAACGAACAAGAAAACGATCCTGGAGTATCTCAAAAGATTCGTTCACGGCCTGAAGAAATAGGCGGCGATCGAGCCTCACGAAGCGGCGGGCGTTTGCAAAAAGACCCCCGCTTCGCTATATTGACCGCAAGCGACAGAGGCGCGCCTGTAGCTCAGTAAGGATAGAGCAGCGGTTTCCTAAACCGTTGGTCGCTGGTTCGAGTCCGGCCAGGCGCGCTTGACCCTCCTTTCCCAGATCAGGAGGACGGAAGCTTACCGATTTCGGCGTTTTTCGAAGGGAGGTCCGCGTCGCCGACCCCCCGAATAGAGTTCGACGGCCGGACATCATTCACTTGACTTTCGGGGGGACGCGACTTATATAATATACGCAGGCCAATCGAGGATCCTAGGGGCCGCTGATAAGACGCCTCGACGGGGATAGAGAACCCGGAGAGAAGGTGGGTCTGGGGTTTCTCATCCTCATGCCGCACGGTTTTTCAATCGTGATTGTCCTATCAGGGGCCCCGTTTCTGTTTCGGCTGTGAAAAACCTTAGAACATACGGAGCGGCGCTCTATTCTATTCTATCGCCGTCTTGCACGGAGGGCCCGGGGCCGCTGGAGAATTGACCCTTGTTGCCAAGGAGCTCGCGTCCGTCGGCGGCGTGTTGGAGCCGCTCCAGACGGCCGACTCGATCGATGGCCAGATCGAAGAATTGAGAGGCGCTCTGGAGCGAGCCACAGATTTGCCCGTCTCCCTGATCGGATTTTCCTGGGGGGCGATGCTTGCATTCATTTTTGCCTCCCGATTTCCCGCCCATGTCAAAAAGCTGATCCTCCTCAGCGGCGGAGCCTTCGAAGAAAAGTATGCCGAAGGCATCATGACGACCCGGCTCGGCCGCCTGACGGAAGGGGAGAAAACGGAGATAAATGCCCTGATCGATATTCTCGGCGAGCCCGCCGCGCGGGACAAGGATTCCACTTTAGCCCGCCTTGGACGAATGATGTCCAAGGCCGACGCTTATCATCCTTTGCCCGGAGGGGAAGAGTTCGTCGAGGTCCGATATGACATCTATCAAAGCGTTTGGAGGGAAGCGCAGGAGCTCAGGCGAAGCGGACGACTGCTCGACCTCGGCCGGGAGATCCGTTGTCCGGTCGTCGCGATCCACGGCGACCATGATCCGCATCCTTTCGACGGGGTCAAGATCCCGCTCTCCCGCGTTTTAAAGGACTTCCGTTTCATCCTTTTGGAACGATGCGGACATCGCCCTTGGCTCGAACAAGAAGCTCGCGAATCTTTCTATAAGATTCTGAAAAACGAATTGATTTGATCCCGCTGATTCAGGATTTGATTTCGGACTGCATTAAATGAATAATGAATTGATTTTAAAAAAAATGCTCTCTGGGAGTTACAACATGAGAAAGATGCCCCGATTCTTTCTGGCGGCCGGTCTGGTCCTGCTCTGTCAGTTCGTTTCCTCCGCGGCCTTCGGCCAGGAAGACCCCTACAAAGACCTGCTCGGAAAATGGGACGTTCAAACCGAGGACGGCCAGTACACGTTCGTCTGGACCTTCGTGTTGGATAAGGGCGCCCTGGCCGGGACGTCCGTCAGCGCCAGCGGCGAGTTCAAGATGGAAAACCTCAAGTACGAAAACGGGAAGGTCACGTTCCTCGTGAACGTGGGCGCCGGCGGCCAGACGATGCCCATTCAGTTCTCGGCTGTGATCGAAGGCGATGCTCTCCGGGGCGGCCTCTCGCTTCAATACGGCGAGGCCAATATCGTCGGAAAAAAGAAAAAATAAGCCGGCGCGGCGCTCTCGGCTTCAGATGATTTCCAGCACGTCCTTGGCCGGCAGTTTTGGAAATGGGGCGTGCGGCTCGGCCTGGTACCAGAAGGCGGTCGAGGCGATATCGTCCTGGAGCGGGAGATACCTCCCGCCCGAGCGCCAGCCGAGAGCCTGGATCGTCACTTTGAGGTTCTTTTCGAAACGGATCGGGTCCATGATGTGCCAGCGATATAGGCCGAAGCGCTGCATGACGTTGTAGTGGCCGTCCCCGCGGATGACCTGGGCCAGACCGGCATAGGGCGTGGTGAACTCCGTGTAGCGGATGGCGCCGTCGGGTCCCGGGGCGTCAAAGTCGTAGGAGCCGCAGAAATAATCCTCCGTCCCCGTGCCGCAGATGGTCGGGAAGTCCGTGTCGCCGTCGAGGAAGAACTTGATCTCGCCTTCGCCCCACCAGCCGTTGTTGTTCACGCCCCAAGCCATGTAGGTCCCGACGTAATGGCCCCATCCCTGGACGCCGTCGAGGATGGTGTAGACGTCCTTGTAGGGGAGGGGATTGACCCGGCGGAACTGGGCGTGGAAATAGGCGGCGTCCTCGGGGATCTGGGTGAGCGTATAGTTGATCTGATAGTAGATCGTGAAGTTCTCGTCGGCGATGTTCTCGATCGTCACCTTGAACGACTTGCGGAAGGGCATCAGCCAATAGGAGTTGAAAGCCCGGCCGGGATTGACGCACACCGGCAGCGAGCTGATTTGAGCGTACTTCTGCCAGCCGCAGGCGAAGAAATCGCCGATGGGCGCCTCGATCGAGGGGTCTTTCTCGCCGTCCCAGTAGAACCGGATGATGGCGAACCGCCACGTGCCGGACGGCGTCATCCAGATCTGCTGAATGGCCCCCATGCCCTGGACATCGGCCAGGACGAAGGTCTCCTTGGGTTTGATGACGACGAACGGCGAGACCTTCCAACCCTGTCCCAGGTCGCGCGCGGACTTGAGGGCCGGGCCGTCCGTCGACATGCCCGCCTTGCCTTTTTCACCCGAGAAATTTTCGGGGCTGATCGAGCGGGTCTGGGCATGAGACAAACGGCTGAGACTGCTGAGATCGAGGAAGAGACCATCGAAGGCCTTCTTTTCCTGGGCGGCCGAAAGGACGAGGGCCGCCATCAGGACCAGGCCGACCTTGACCAGATTCTTTTTCATGAATGGACCTCCTTTTATCCTGAACGAATGACCGGCGGCAGACGACGAACGCCCGCCGCTCGGTTCCTTTAGGACGATTTCTCCGGCTCGTCTTTCAGCGATGGGATCCCCTTGACCGGCGCCGGCCGGGTCTGATGCAGGTCGAAAACGACGATGTCGTTCCTCCCTTTCTTCAGATAGGGCGCAGGGAGGAACAGCCTTTTCTGGGGGCCGATCTCCCAGTAGCGTCCGAGGTTCTTTCCGTTGACCCAGACGACGCCCTTTTTCCAGAGACTCATGTCCAAATAGGTGTCGCCGATATCCTGCAGATCGAAAGTTCCGCGGAAGAACGCGCCCGGGGTTTCCGGCGGCGCGCCGACGACGAATTTGAGGGACGACACGTAGCGGGTCTCCATCGGCAGGTTGAAGAGGTCCCAGTCCATCAAGGTCATCCCGTTGAGGGTCACCCGGTCGGTGATCCCTTTGCGGTCGATCATATGCTGACCGAAGTTGATCCGGCCCATGCCTTCGACCAGGATGTCCAGCATCTGCGCCGGGGGGTCTGTCCTGGGGATTTCGAGGGTCGTCTCTTTCTTCGTCCGATCCAGCGTCCCGACGTATCGACCGTCGATGTAAATGTTGGCGTAGTCGTGAAGTTCGGTGAGGGTCAACTTGCCGCTGTGATGTCCGATGAGCTTGGTCCGGTAGAGGATGAAGCCGCTGTTTTGATTGGTGAATTCCATTGCCTTCGGCTGCGGACTGCTCGAGGGCAGCGGCAGATTATCGAAGAGCGAGGTCGCCTGGTTGAAAGCGATCTCGGGGATTTCGATCGTGGGCAGCGGAGGAGGCAAGTCAGGAAGGCGCGTCCCGGCGGGTTGAACGCGTCCAAGGAGCTCCTTGAGGGCCATATATTTCGGCGTCGGCCGGCCGATCTCGTCGAGCGGAGCGTCATAGTCGTAGCTCGTGACGTCCGGCTGGTAGCGGTCGCTGAAATTAGCGCCGGCCGTGAACCCGAAGTTCGTCCCGCCGTGGAACATATACAGGCTGAAGGATTTTTTGTTGTCCAGCAGCCATTGGACGTCGGGGAGGAACTCCTCGATTTTGACGGCGGCCCATGGTTCCCCCCAATGCGTCAGCCAGCCGGGATAGAGCTCCGCGCAGAAGACGGGCACGTTCCGTTTGAGCTTGGCTGCCTCGGCGTAGTGCTTGTCCGCGGTGCCGGGGTCGAGGCCGATGGCCGCCCCGGGGATGGAGCCGGCCTCCAGCATGGTGGGCGTGGCGCCGTCGGCCGTGCAGAACGGTCCGTTGATCCCGGCCGTCTCCCACATTCTTTTAAGGGAGAGGACATACGGACGGTCGTTGCCGTAGCTTCCGTATTCGTTCTCGATCTGGATCATCAGGACGGGGCCGCCGTTGATCCTGAGGAGGGGCTTGAGATTTTCGGCGAGCTTCTTGATATAAGCGTCGCAAGCGGCGATGTACCGGGGGTCCATGCAGCGGACCTTGATATCGGGCGTCCGGAGGAGCCAGATGGGCAGTCCACCGAAGTCCCATTCCGCGCAGGCGTACGGTCCGGGCCGGACGATGACGTAAAGACCCGCCTCCTGCGCGGCTCGGATGAATCCGGTGAGGTCGTTGTTGCCGGTGAGGTTCCACTGCCCGGGTTCCGGTTCAAGGGCGTTCCAAAAGACGTAAGTCGCTACGGTGTTCAGACCCATGGCCCGGGCCTTGATCAGCCGGTCCTTCCAATATTCCTTCGGGATGCGCTGGAAGTGCAGCTCGCCGGCGATGATCTGGAACGGTTTTCCGTCGAGAAGAAAGGCCGGTCCTTCGAAGCGGAACGACGGGACCTGGGCGGCGACCTGGGCGGCGATGAACAGCGCCGCGGGGAGAAGGAAGAGCGGGGATCGCCGGGACCTGGGCTGGGGAAGCTTCATGACGCGCTCCTTCCGGGGAAATCGGGGCAGGCTGATTTTATCACAAATGTTCGTCATGGAGGCAAGCACGGAACGACGATCGCGGAATTGACAAATGGAATATGCTCCGTTAGGATGAGGTCGCGGGACAGCCGTATGACGAAAAAAACGAAGTGGGCGAAAACGTTTTTAATGGTTCTTGTGGGCGGAATCCTCGTCTCGGGATCTCCTCTGATCTTTGCCGGGCAAGCGACGTCGCAAAGAGAGACCGACGTCGAAAAACTCCTGGTCCAGGCGAACTCCTATTTTCAGAAAGCCGACTATAAACTGGCCATCGGCTGTTACCTGGAAGCCTCGGCCCTGTCCAAGAATCGAATGAATATCTCCCAGGCCAACTTCGGCCTTTCCCTCAGCTACTTTCACCTTCGCGATTCGGCCAACGCGGCCAGGTATATGCGTAAAGTCGTCGAAGTGGATCCCAACAAGGAGATCTCCGACCTGTTCTATCCCAAAGCTTTCGTCCAGCAGTTCAATCAGGTCCGAAAGGACCTGGCCGATAAGAAAGGGCTGACCACGGAGAAGGTTGGGGCTCCCAAGCCGGTCCCGGCCAAGGCCGATGAGGCCCCGCCGGAAAAGGTCGAGAAGAAAGAAGAAGCGACCAAAAAAGAAGAACCGGTTAAGAAAGAAGCCGAAGCTCCAAAGACGGTCGAAACGCCGAAAGTCCAGGAAACCAAGGAACCTCCCGCGCCGGTCAAAACGACCGCCCGCCAGCCTCAGGAAACGCCCGTTCTGTCGGGAGAGTTCGAGGTGCTTGACGAGGAAAAGGGAGGACACTGGGAGATCAGCGCCCACTATTCGACCTGGGGGGTCAATCTCATCAAGGCGATGTTCGAAGGCGCCCTGACGGACAAGTTGGGCGAGGAAATACGAAGCGAGCTCATCAAGAAGTCGGGGACCGTCCAGGCCGGTTTGGTACCTTGGGAATTCACCCAGAACCTGGCCTTCGACTCCGGAGGGTCAAATTATGGTCTGGAGCTCCGCTATTTTTCGGCGGGGCGGGCCGGAACGTTCAGCCTCGGCCTCGCCTTTGAAAAAACGGACCTCAAGCTGACGCTCAACGGGACCGCCGTCCAGACGTTCACCAACGGCGCCGTCTCGTCCACGGACGTCCGATCGAGCCTCATCTCGAGCCCCTTCTCGACGCATATCAATTTCCGGTGGGAGGTCGGACAGAACGCCCGGCTGACGCCGTATTTCGTCGTGGGATTTGGATTCGCCCCCTTGAAAGGGACATTCAGCTACAACTATACGGGCACGTTTCAAAAGGGGGATTTCTCTCAAACCATCGGCAACAGCCAGAAAAAGGACTTCGCCGCGCTCTCCCAGGACATCGATTTCAAGATCCCCGATATCCTCGTCATCCTTCAGCTCCATTTCGGAATCAAAGCCCAGATCTATCAAGGACTCTCTCTTCTCGGAGAGGTCGGGATCTGGGACGGATTCGTCCTCCGGGGCGGATTGGCCTACCGTTTTTAAGCGGACCAAAACACCTCCATTCCAGATTCTCCTCCTGGGGGATTTTACCGTTCATGAAGG
>JAUYDS010000176.1 GCA_030691735.1 Candidatus Aminicenantota bacterium | reverse complement strand
TGCGTCGGTCCGACCAAGGAGAGCGGCGAGCTGGCCAAGGCGGTCGCCGTCGAGATTTTATCGAGGCTCTTGGGCTGAGCAAGACTGAGAATCATCGCTTCTTCCGGAGAGCCGGGGACGTATGCCCGCGTTCCCTTCATTTGACTTAGCCCCCCCCCTATGCTACTTTTTGACGGAAACCCATGAACATTTTCGAACTGATCAAACACGCCAGCCTGGTCGTCCAGATCGTCCTCCTCATCCTCCTCTTTTTCTCCGTTTTCTCCTGGACGATCATCTTTTTCAAGAGGAACTCCTTGAAGAAGGGCACCTCTCAATCCCAGAAATTCCTGGTCGTCTTCAAGAAAAGCCGGAACCTGAGCGAAGTGAGCGAGGCCGCCAAGACGTTCCCTTCCAGCCCGCTGGCATCCATCTTCCAGGCGGGGTTCAAGGAAATGGCCTATCTGGCCAAGAACGCCACCCCGGGCGCGCCGAGCGGGGCGAGCCTCGACAACCTCAGCCGGGCCTTGACCAAAGCTTCGAACGCCGAGGTGGCCAAGATGGAGAAGCTGATGTCCTTCCTGGCCACGACGGGGAGCGTCTCGCCCTTCATCGGACTGTTCGGGACGGTCTGGGGCATCATGCGCTCGTTCATCGACATCAACCTCACCCGCTCGGCCAGCCTGGCCTCCGTCGCGCCCGGCATCGCCGAAGCTCTGGTCGCCACGGCCGTCGGCCTGGTCGCGGCCATCCCGGCGGTCATCGCCTACAATTATTTCCTCCACAGAATCAAGGATTTCATCACCGACATGGAGGACTTTTCGCTCGAACTGCTGAGCATCGCCGAGAGGCTCTATGGTTCTTCCTAAGCTTCCCTCGATCCGCTCCAAAAGGGAGATCGGCACCTCCCTTTCCGAGATCAACGTCACCCCCTTCATCGACGTCATGCTCGTCCTTCTCGTCATCTTCATGGTCACGGCACCGATGATGCAGTCGGGCATCGGCGTCAACCTGCCCCGGGCCGAGACCGACACGGCCCCGGCGGATCCGGGCCTGCGGCTGACGGTCGACAAGGACAAGTACATTTATTTCGAGAACTCGGCGATCAACATCAACCTCCTTGAAGGCCGGCTCCTGAACTATTTCTCCGGCCGGCCCAAAAAGATCGTCTACCTCCTGGCCGACAAGGAACTCTCCTACGGGTTCGTCGTCGAGATCATGGACATCGCCAAGAAAATCGGCGTCGAAACCGTGGCCCTGATCACCGAGCCGATCGAGGTCAAAGACAAGAACCGATGACCGCCCAGACAGGGATGAACGGCAGGACCTTCAAGCGGGCCATGGTCCTGTCCGCGGCGGCCCATTCCCTCCTTCTCCTCGTGATCATCCTCAATCCCAGCCTTCCCAGGCCGGCCCGGAAAGACATGATCCACTACATCACCCTGAACATGCCGGGCGGCGGGGGAGGAGGCGGCGGCGCGGTGACGGCCGCCCCGAAGACGGAACTGGGAGCAACCGAGGTCAAGAAGGACAGTCTGCGGGACCTGACGACCCTCCAAAAGCTTCAGGCGGACGAACCGAAATCCCAGATGCGCTACCCGGTCGAAAAGCCGAAAAAGGAACCCGCCAAGAAGCCGGAAAAGAAGGCCGCCATCACCAAGCCCGACACCGCGGCCAAGCCGGCCGTCACCGAAACGCCGGCGGGGGCCGGCCAGGCGGCGGCCGGGAGCGGGGGCTCGGGCCTGACCATCGGCCTCGGCGGATCGGGCGAAGGCGGCGCCGGGGGCGGCGGATTCCCCGGCGATCTCGGCATCTCCAATTTTCCCTACATGTATTATGTCCGCGAGATCCAGTACAAGATCCAGTCGAACTGGTTCAAGTCCCTCGTCGACCCCGGCGTCAGCGGGAGCTTCCATGTCGACGTCTATTTCCGGATCTACCGAGATGGATCGATCTCGACCGTCGAGATCAAGGAATCGAGCGGCTTGAAGACGCTCGACCAGTCGGCCGTGCGGGCGGTCATGCAGTCGGCCAAGTTCGGACCTCTTCCCCCCGGATACGAAGACGAATATCTGGGCATCCTTCTCCGATTCGAGCATTCCAAATGAAACTCAAAAAGACCTGGACATTCGGTTCCATGATTCTGGCCGCGACTGCGCTCCTCGCGCCCCAACAGGAATTCAAGATGGTCATCAGGGACGGGATGCCGGCGATCAGCTTCGCCCTCCCGAAGTTCTCGGTCGCGGCGCCGCCGCTCCAGACCGCCGCCGACGAGATCTACCAGGTCCTCTCCGACGACCTGAAATACAGCCGCATTTTCCAGCTCCTGCCGAAGAGTTATTACGACTACATCCGGCCGCTCGACCCGAAAAGCGTCCAGTTCAAAGATTGGGAATCGATCCAGGCCAACCTTCTCTTCACCGGCGAGGTAGCCGATGTCGAGGGCGGAGAGACCGCCTTCATCCGGAATCTCTACGACGTCAAGTCCCAGCGGCCGATCCTCAATCCCAAACGCTACCAGGCCAAAAAACCGGACCTCCGCTTCCTGGCCCACCGGATGGCCGACGAGATCATGAAGGCCTACGGCGAGAAGCCGGTCTTCGAATCCAAGATCGCCTTCGTCTCCGACCGCGACGGCAATCTTGAGCTTTATATGATGGATTACGACGGGGCCAACCAGACGCGGCTGACCTTCAACAAGGTCAACGACATCAGCCCGGCCTGGTCGCCCGACGGAAAAATGATCGCCACCACGTCCTACCAAAACCTCACCGCAGGATTATATATCCTCCAGATCTATGAGGGACGGCGGATCGCGGTCGCGTCCCGCGGGGGCAATTTTTCGCCGTGCTGGTCGCCCGACGGAAAAAAGCTGGCCTTCATGTCGACGATGGACGGCAACGCCGAGATCTACGTCGCCGACATCGACGACGACGCCCTGAAGCGCGGAGCCTTCCGCATCAAGCGCCTGACCTTCAATCAGGGAACAGACACCGCGCCGTCCTGGTCGCCGACCGGACGGCAGCTGACCTTCGTTTCCGACCGCGGCGGAACGGCGCAGATCTACACCATGGACGCCGAAGGATCGAACGTTGTCCGGGTGAGCTTCGGCGGCTCGACTCATCACGATTCGCCGGCCTGGTCACCCGCCGGCGACCGGATCGTCTATGTCGCCCGCGTCGATAACATCTTCGACCTATACGTCCTCGATCTTCGGAGCCAGCAGATCTCGAAACTGACCGAAAGCAAAACCATGAACGAATCTCCGAGCTGGTCGCCGGACGGCCGTCACATCGTCTTCAAGTCCAACATGAAGGGCGGCCTTCAGCTCTTCACGATCGATTACGACGGAGCCGGCCTCCGCCAGCTCACGTTCAAGGGCCAGAACACCTGGCCCGACTGGTCTTATTGAATCTTCTAGAGAGAGTAGATCCGGGAACGGCTTTGCTCCCGACTCGGGTTCTTTACGCCGTTTCCTCACCGTCCTTCTCGGCGGCGAAGTCTCTGGTCGACGCGACGGCAGGATTGGCCCCCGGCCCCCTGGGGAACCAGTCCCGTCGGTTCCCCCCTCGGCAAAGCCGAGGGGACCCCCCTCCGCTATGGGGGCCTTGGGGCCAATCCTGCCGTCGCGTCCTTGAATCCTCCGCCGAAAAAACCGAACAGTAGCGGCGAGATCTCCTCAGGGTCGCTTCGGCCATTCCCAGATCTTCTTAAATCTCACCCCACACAAAATGAAAGAGAGCATTTTTATTTTACCCATTCCCGCTCAATTTAAAATTCGCCGTGTGAGATTAGGGAAAACAATCTGCGTCTTTATTATTGAAACCTTATTTCGTGCGGATCGATATAAGAGCAGGTCCGGAAACGGTCGAAGCGACCATGGAGGGTTTAGCTTTTTCGAGCCGTCCTTCGAGGGCAGCCGGCTCGGAAGAGGCCGGCCGGCGAAGCATGTTTGAGCTTCCCGGCGCACTCCCGTAATTAGGAAGCCGGGAAGCGAGTTCTGAGCCGCTGAGAAGGACGGGGAGAAAATAGCGTTAAAAACCCGAGTCGGGAGCTAGACCGTTTCCGGACCTGCTCCCCAAGAGCCCTAGTGAATTTTCAATTGACACACCCCTCTTTTCATTGTATAAATTGGGGACAGCGTCATGCTCAAGTTTTTCAACGATATACCAACCAAAGAGGAGGCTTCATGAAAAAACTATTGATCCTTTCCCTTATCTGCCTGTTAGCGGTCGCGTTCACCGTATCCTGCAAACCGAAGGCCAAGCAGGTCGCTCCGACGCCCCCACCGCCCCAGGCCAAGGAACAGCCCAAGGTCGAAAAGGTCGAGCCGCCGGCGACCGTGAAAAAGCCCGAGCTCGGCGAAGAGGAACTCTTTCTCTCGAAGTCGCTCGAGCAGATCAACCGCGAGAAGCCCCTTCAGATGATCCATTTCGATTATGACAAGTTCTTCATCCGCGACGACGCGAAGTCCCTCCTCGAAGGCGGCGCCGCTTGGCTGAAGACGTTCAGGACGGCCAAGGTCCTCATCGAAGGCCACTGCGACGATCGCGGCACGGAGGACTACAACCTAGCCCTGGGCGAGAAGCGGGCCAAAAGCACGTACGACTATCTCGTCTCGCTCGGCATCCCCGCCGAACGGATGAAGACGATCTCGTACGGCAAGAGCCAGCCCCTGGACCTGGGCCACGACGAGAACGCCTGGCAGCAGAACCGGCGCGCCCAATTCCTGGTCATCGAAAAATAAACGGAACGGTCGATGCGCCGCGCCTTCGGGGTCCTTCTGATCGCCGTCGTGTCCCTCGGCGCGGCCGGTCAGAACCGGGAGAAACAGACCTACGAGCTCATCTACCAGGACGTCCAGCTTCTAAAACAGCAGTACCAGAAGCTGGAGAAGAAGGTCGACGCCGCCTCCGACGACATCAAGGCCATCCGCGACCTCGTCCGGGACCTGGCCGGCCAATTCAAGCTGTTCCAGGCGGACCAGGCCCGCGCCCAGGAGAACCTCAGAGGACTGCCGTCCCAATATCAGATCGTTCTCGAGCGGCTCAGCCAGATCGAGGAGCGGCTCCTGCGGATGGACGAAGACCTGACGGCTCTCAAGGCCAAACCGGCGCCGCCCGTCGAAACGCCCCAGGAAGTCCCGAAAAAGGACGACAAGACGCCCGCCGTCAAAAAACCGGCGAAAGAGACCCCGAAGAAAACGGAGCCGGTCCCCGATAAGAAAGAACAGAAGCCACCCCCCGTTCAGACCAACCTCTCGTCGCAAGAGGTTTACCTCGCCGCCTACAACGATTATCAGAAGGGGAATTACGATCTCTCCATCGCCGGGTTCGAAACCTACCGGGAGCAGTTCCCGACCAGTCCCCTCGCCGACAACGCCCTTTACATGATCGGCGAATGTTATTTCAGCCAGAAAAAATACGACAAGGCCATCGAACAGTTCGATGACCTGATCGTCACCTATCCGTTGAGCGACAAGATCGCCGCGGCCTACTGGAAAAAAGGTTTGTCGCTCATCGAGCTCAAGAAGAAGGACGAGGCCGTCGCCACGCTGACTCTCCTCGTCTCGAAATATCCGTTCGAAGAAGAGGCCAAGAGCGCCCAACAGAAGATCAAGGAACTGAGGGAGATCAAATGAGAGACATCAACAGCCTGAACAGGGTCATCCTGGTCGGCCGGCTCGGCCAGAAACCGGAGATCCGGGTGCTGCCGCAAGGGGACCGGTCCATCGCCCGCTTCTCCCTGGCCACGAACGAGCGTTCGTTCAATCCGAAGACCAACGAGAGCGCCGACCGCACGGAATGGCACAAGATCGTCGTCTGGGGCAAGCTGGCCGAGTTCTGCGACAAATACCTCGACAAGGGGCGCCAGATCCTCATCGAAGGCAAGCTGCGGACCCGCTCTTGGCAGGACAAGGACGGCAACAAGCGCTCCACGACCGAGATCGAAGCCCAGAGCATCGTTCTTATCGGCAGCGGCCGGCGCGAAGGGGCGGGCGAATCCGGGCCTTATCCGGACAAAGCGCCCCCGGACTTCCCCGGCGAAAACGAGACCGCCGCGGCCGGCGAAGGCGAGGGCGATGACGAAGTCCCCTTCTGACGACGAACGGGAGTTCCGCGCCCGCATCATCGAAGACATCCGGCCGTGGGGCAAGTTCCGCGCCTATCCCCAGGAGAACGCCGGGAGCCTCAAGATCATCACGGTCAATCCCGGCGCGTCGCTCTCCCTCCAGTTTCATCACCGCCGAAGCGAGTTCTGGGTCGTCCTGGACCGCGGCCTGGAGATCACCGTCGGCGAGAAGGTCTGGCGGCCCAAAAAGGGCGAAGAGATCTATATTCCGCTGGAAGCTCTCCATCGCCTGCGCTGCGTGGGCCGGTCGCCCGCCCGGGTGATGGAAATCTGGCTCGGGAATTCCGACGAATCCGATATCGTCAGGCTCGAGGACAAGTACGGCCGGACGTCATAAAACCGTCGACGTCTTGACCGCCGTAGGGATGATGATCGACCCGCCGGCGATGGCGAAATAGACGCCGAGCGCCACTCCCAGGACAAGAAAGACCCAGCCCAGGATGTTGTTGATCTTGGCCATGATCAGCAGGATCTCATAATGGGGATGGGCGGTCGCTTCCTTGCGCGTGTTGAGGGCGATCTCCCGGATAGCCAGCAGCAGCTGGCCGAAGGCGATGATGGCCAAGCCCATGATGACCGACCAGAGGATCATCACCGCGCCGACGACGATGGAATTGATCTGCATCCAAACCTCCTTATCCAAGACGGGGACGCATCACGGTTTTTCGAAAAAGTGAAGCGTCCCCATTTTCATGACGATCCCATCATCAGAAACGCGTCGGGATATTTCACCAGGAGTTTCTCGATGATGTGCTCCTCGACCTCCTGCGCCGTCCTGAGGGACAAGGCCTGGTTCACCACGCGTCGCACGGACCGGTATTCGACCGAGCGCAGCGCCTTCTTGATCCGGGGGATGAAGATCGGGTTCATGCTGAACTTCCGGAGCCCGAAACCGAGCAGAACCATGGCCGAAAGCGGGTCGGCCGCCATCTCGCCGCAGACGGCGACGTCCTTGCCCTCCTTGGCGGCGGCCTCGATGACGAACTTGATCAGCCGCAGCACGGAGGGATGGAGGGGCTTGTAGAGATAAGAGACGAACTCGTTCGACCGGTCCACGGCCAGGTAGTACTGGATCAGGTCGTTCGTCCCGATACTGAAATAATCCACTTCCTTGACCAGGACGTCGGCCAGGGCCGCCGCCGCGGGGACCTCGATCATGATGCCCAGCGGGATATTGGGATCGAACTTGATCTTCTTGTCTTGGAGCTCCCGCTTGACCTCTTCGAACATCCGTTTCACCTCCCCGATCTCCTCGACCTCGGTGATCATCGGGATGAGGATGCGGACGTTCCTGCTGACGCTCGCCCTCAGAATGGCCCGGAGCTGGATGCGGAACAGCTCCCGGTGCCGGAGCGAGAATCGGATCGCCCGCAGGCCTAAAGCCGGGTTGGGCTCCTGTTCGATCGAGAGCTGGGGCAGGTTCTTTTCACCGCCGATGTCGATCGTCCGGATGTAAACGGGATAGGGATGCGCCTCTTTGGCCAGCCGAGCGTAAACTTGGTAATGGTCCTCCTCAGTCGGGAGGGTGGACCGCTGGAGGTAGATGAATTCCGAGCGGAAGAGCCCGATCCCTTCAGCGCCGTAGGACAGGGCATGGCTGATCTCCTCCGGAAGCTCGATGTTGGCCATGGGCGTGAAGCGGACGTCGTCGAGGGTCACGGATTTCCATTTGGCGACCTTTTTGAGCTCCTTGCGGTAGGCTTCGTATTTCTCCCGTTTGCTCAGAAATTCCTTTTGGACCGTCAGCGGCGGATTGATGATGACCTCGCCGTCCGTGCCGTCGACGATCAGGACGTCCCGGCCCTTGATGATCTGGGTGATGTTGTGGAGCCCGACCACGGTCGGGATGTTCATCGAGCGGGCCAGGATGGCCGCGTGGGAGGTCTGCCCGCCCATGTCCAAGGCCACGGCCAGGATGTTCCCCTGGCTGAACCGCAAGGCGGCTTCCGACGGCAGGAGATCGTGGGCGACGAGGATCTTGTTCCGCGTGTCGACCGCCGGCTCCTCGCCTTGGGAGGCCAGGTTCCGGTAAATCTTGGTCAGCACGTCCGCGACGTCGGATTTCCTCTGCTTGAAATACTCGTCGCCGATCGCGTCGAAAATCTTCAGGTAGCGGGCGTGGACCTCCGAAAGGGCGCTTTCGGTCCGGACGTTCTCCTCCCGGATCAGCTTCTCCAAGTCCGGCGCGAGCGACGGGTCGTCGAGCATCATGAGATGGGCGTCGAAGATGAACGTGTGCTCCTCGCCGATCTTCTCCCGGATCCGGGCCTTGAGCTCGACGAGGTCCTCCCGGGTCTTGACCAGCGCCGCCCTGAGCCGTTGGATCTCCTCCTCGACCCGGTGGGGAGGAATGTAGTCCTTGCGGAGAGTGAAGATGATCCGCTCGGAGAGGACGGCTTCGCCCATGGCGATCCCCGGAGACACGCCCACCCCGCGAAGCCTCGTGACGTCCATGACGACCTATTCTTTCTCGCCGAAACGCTGGTCGATCAGATCAAACAGGGCTTTCCAGGCCGCCTCCTCATCCGCACCGTCGACTTTCAAGACGATATCCGAGCCCTGGGTGGCGGCCAGCGTCAGGATGCCCAGGATGCTTTTGCCGTCGATCTCGCCGCCGTCCTTTTCGATCCGGATATCCGCGCCGAAGCGGTTGGCGGTGTTGACGAATTTCACGGCCGCCCGTGCGTGCAATCCCAATTTGTTCTTGATGGTGATCGGTCGTTCGATCATGATGCCCGCTCAGGACGGTTTGGACCCGAGCAGGGCGCTCGCCAAGTGGATGTTCTTCCTGCCCTGCTCGACGACCTTTCTGGCCACGTCCTTGATGTTGTTGTTTCGCTGGAGCGAGACGAATTTGATGAGCATCGGGAGATTGATACCGGTGATGATCTCGACCTGCCCGTCCTTCTGAAAGGTGAAGCTGAGGTTGGAGGGCGTCCCCCCGAACATGTCGGTGAAGATGACCACTCCGCTTTTCTGATCGACTCTTTTCAGGCTCTGGTTGATCTTTTTCTTGGACTCCTCGACGTCGTCGTACCAGCCGATCGAAATGGTCTCGATATTAGGGGCTTCGCCGAGGATGATGGTCAGGGCGTTGAGCAGTTCCTCCCCAAGCTTCCCGTGAGAAACGATGATGCCGCCGATCATTTGAGCAGGTCTCTGTGAGAAATCTTTATATCATATTTTTGCTTTTGAAGGTAATCCCGGAGCTCATCGGCGACGACCACGGAGCGATGCCGGCCGCCCGTGCAGCCGATGGAGATGACGAGGCCGCTCTTTCCCTCAGCGACGAATCGGGGCATATGGAACCGGATGAACCGGAAGAGCTCGGCCAGGAACGCCTGGGTCTCGTCCGCGCCGAGGAGAAAGTCCCGGACGGCGGGGTCGTGTCCGGTCATGTTCCGGAGGGCTTCGATGTAAAACGGATTGGGGAGGAACCGGGTATCGAAAATGAGGTCGGAGTCGAGAGGGATCCCGTATTTGTAGCCGAAGCTGATGATCGAAACCTGGAGGCGGGGTTTCGGCTTTTTCGTGAACTTCCGGGCGAACTGGTCCTTGAGCTGCGAGATATTTGTCGCCGACGTGTCGATGACCTCGTCGGCCATTTTCTTGATCGGGGCCAGACGCCGGCGTTCGAGGCGCACGCCCTCGAGGATCGACTTGCGCGCGAGAGGATGCGGCCGCCGCGTTTCGCTGAAGCGCTTGACGAGGGTCTCGTCCGACGCGTCCAGAAAAATCAGGCGGGGGCTGATCTTCTTCCGGATCTCCTCCCAGACGCCCGGGAAGGTCTCCAGGAACCCGTGCTCCCGGATGTCCACGACGAGCGCCACCTTGTCGATCTGCACCTCCTTACGGCTCCAAAGGTCGACGAATGTGGGGATGAGCTTAGCCGGCAGATTGTCGACGCAGTAATAGCCGAGGTCCTCGAGAAAATGGCTGACGATGGTCTTCCCCGAACCCGAGAGTCCGGTCACGATCAGGAACCGGTCGTCCTTGGTCATGATCGATCCCCTCGGCTCTCCGAAGAGAGCGCCCGTTCGAGCTTCGTGACGAGCTCGAGCGAGGCCTGATAGCCGCGCTTTCTCAGGATGTGGACTTTGCAGGCCACTTCCATGAGCGTGGCGATGTTCCGGCCGGGGGCCACGGGGATGTTGAGCTGCGGGATCCGTTCCCCCAGGATGGTGAAGTCCTCGGGAAAGCGGAGGCCGAGCCGGTCGTATTCCTTTTTCCGGTGCCATTTTTTCAGCCGGATGACCAGGTCGATGGACGTCTGACAGCAGATGGAGGCCGCCCCGAAGATCTCCTTGATGTTGATGATGCCGAGGCCGCGGATCTCCATGAAATAACGGCTCAGCGCCGGAGCCTTGCCGACGATCCGGCCGGCGGCCGTCCGGCGAACGTGGACGACGTCGTCCGAGATGAAACGATGCCCTCGGGCGATGAGCTCCAGGGCGCTTTCGCTCTTGCCGACGCCGCTGTCGCCGATGATCATGATCCCCAGCCCGAACATCTGCAGGAGTCCGCCCGAGATCACGGCCTGCGGCGCACCGTTCGTTCTCACCCGAGTTTCTCTTCGACGTCCCGGACCAGGGCGATGAGCTCCCCGCCGGACCGGGCCTTCTGCATCTTCTTAAGAAGCGGACGGGAGCGACGGATGAGGTGGGCGACGGCCGCCAGAATCCGGAGATTCACGCTCGGATTCTCGGCGGACGTGACGACCAGGAAAAAAACGTGGATGGGTTTTTCATCGATCGCGTCGTAGGCCACGCCTTTGCGCGACACGGCCAGAAGGACCATCGGATCGTCCAGGGCCTTGACCTTGCAGTGGGGGATGGCATAGCCATCGCCCACCGCCGTGCTTCCCAGGCGTTCTCGCTGCAGAAGCTTTTCGTAGAGCTCTTTCCCGGAATACCGGCGGTCCCGGACGCAGAGGAGCCGGATCATCTCCCGCAGGGCGCCCTCCCGGTCCGAGGCGCGGAGATCGGGAATGATCAGGGCCTCGTCGAGGAGGCCGTGGATCATCAGGGAGCGGTCCGGCTGGGGATGCTTCATTCTGGTTGGACAAGCCCGTAATGGCCGTCCTTGCGGCGGTAGAGGACGGCCCACTTCTCGGTGTCTTCCATCCGGAAGACATAGACTTCCTTTTTCTTGAGATCGAGCTCGAGGGCGGCCTCTTCGACCGTCATCGGTTTGGCGGAAAAATGATCGGCCCGGATCACCCGCTTCTCGCCCTCGCCCGCCTCCGCGGCCGGAAGGGGCAGCGACTTCCGCTCCCGGCCGCCCCGGCGTTTCTTCTCGCGGTACTTCTCCCGCTCCTTCCTGATCTTTTTTTCGAGAGCGTTGAAGGCCAGATGCAGGGAATTCATCATGTCGGGGCTCTCCTCGATGACGACCAGGCCGGCGCCCTTGGCCCGGACGTGGATCTCGGCCTTCTGCCGGTTCTTCTCGTGGGCCAGGATCACGTCCACATCGGTGGCGAAGCCCATCAGACGTTTCAGGCCGGCCAGCCGCTCGTCGCAGTAGGCTTTGATATCCGGCGTCAGATGGTTCTGGCGGGCGGTATAGTGGATGTTCATGCGGTCCCCTCCATTATAAACTTTCTCTTGCGGATATGCGAAGGCTGGATCTTCAGCTGCTTGCGGTACTTGGCCACGGTCCGCCGGGCGATCTTGAAATTCTCCCGGGCCAGGATCTCCTCGAGCTCCATGTCGCTCAGCGGCTGGTTCTTGTCCTCGGACTCGACCAGCTTCCGGAGCCGCTCCTTGATCCGGAGCGAAGAGACGTCCTCCCCGAAATCTCCATGGAGCGCCTTGTGGAAGAAGTACTTCAAGGAAAAGACGCCGCGCGGCGTAATGATATATTTGTTGGCCACGACCCGGCCCACGGTCGATTCATGAACGCCGATCTCTTGGGCGATCTCCATCAGGGTCAGGGGCTTGATAAAGTCCATCCCCTTCTCGATGAAATCCCGCTGTTTGTCGACGATGTAGCGGGCCACTTTATAGATCGTCTGGTCCCGCTGGTCCAGGCTGCGGAGGAACCACAGGGCCTTTTTCATCTTGTCCTTGAGGAACCGGTAGGCGTCCGGATTCTCTTTTAAGGCTTTGGCCAGAAGCGTCCGGTAATAGCCGTTGATCCGGAGGCGCGGCAGTCCCTCGTCGTTGAGGGAGATCTTCAGGTCGTTGCCTTCTTTGGTGACGACGATGTCCGGGACGACATAGGTGGGTTTGTCCTCACTGTACTTACGGCCCGGGGTAGGATCCAGCCGCTTGATGATCTCGATGTGATATTTGATCGAGGCGGGAGGGACGCCCAGCACCTTCGCCAGCTGCGAGTAATCCGACCGCTCGAGGAGCGGCAGATGCTCCAGGATAATCGCCCGGGCGACCTCGTCCTTGATCTGAAGGTTATCCATCTGGGCCAGAAGGCATTCCTTGAGGTGCAGGCTGGCGACGCCGACCGGATCGAACATCTTGACCTTTTCCCGGACCTCGTTGATCTTCTCGATCGAGGCGCCGGTCGCTTGGCCGAGCTCCTCGAGCGAAGAGGTCAGATAACCGTCCTCGTTGATGTTGCCGATGATCCGTTCCGCGATCTCCCGATCGGCCGGATCGAAGAAGGTCAGGTTCGCCTGCCAGTTCAGATGGTCCCAGAGCGAAGTGCTCTTCGACAGCGTGTTCTCGAGCGAGGGGATCTCCTTTCGGTCCTGGGGAAAGGGGCGGAACCCGTCATCGATATAATCCTGGAAGTAGGACTCGAATTCGAAATCCTCGTGATTCTCTCCGGCGGCCTCCGCGCCGCCGTCCACGGCCGCCCGGTCGGCCTCGCTGTCCGCGGCCGCGACTCGGTCCGTCTCCGTTTCCAGTCCGGCCGGATCGGCGGCGGCATCGGCCTCGGCTTCCGGGGTTTCCTTTTCGGCCTCGGGCCTTTTTTCGTCCGTCTCCTCTTCGAGTTCGAGGAGGGGGTTCTCGGAGAGCTCCTCGTCAATGACCTCGATCAGCTCGAGGGTGGTCAGGGGAAGCAGCTTGATGGCCTGTTGGAGGGCCGGGGCAAGAATCAGCTTTTGGACCTGCCGCTGGTCGAGCCGCTGTTTCATGATCATCGATCAAGCCTTCTCTTCACAACCGGAAGTCCTCGCCCAGATAGTTTCGACGCACGTCCTCCGAGATGACGATCTCGCCCGGCGTTCCCTCCTTGAGGATCCGCCCTTTGTCGATGATATAGGCCCGGTCCACGATCTTCAAGGTCTCCCGGACGCTATGGTCCGTGATCAGGACGCCCAGCCCCTTCTCTTGAAGGGAACGGATGATTCGCTGCAGTTCCTGGATGGCGATCGGGTCGATCCCGGTGAACGGTTCGTCTAGGAGCATGAACTCGGGCCCTGAGATCATGGCCCGGGCGATCTCGAGCCTCCGCCGCTCGCCGCCCGAGAGGGTGAAAGCTTTGGCCTGGGCGAGCCGGGCCAAGCCGAATTCCCCCAGCGTTCTCTCCAACGTCGAGGCCTGCTGGACCGGGGCCTCCGGGAGAGTCTCCATGATCGCCCGGAGGTTGTCTTCGACGGTCAGCGTCCGGAACGCCGAGGATTCCTGAGGAAGAAGGCAGATGCCTTTTTGAGCCCGGAGATACATCGGGTAGTCCGTGATGTCTTCGTCATCCAGAAAGATCCGCCCCGCGTCCTGGGGGACGAGACCGAGGATCATGGAAAAGGTGGTCGTTTTGCCGGCCCCGTTCGGGCCGAGAAGTCCGACGATCTCTCCCTGCCGGATCTCCACGGAAACATCATTCACGACTTTCTTTCCGCGGTAGCTTTTGGCCAGATGGGCGGCCTTCAAACACGATCTCATCGGTCACGATTTGATGACGGGCACCGGCCGTTCTTGATCCCTGGATTCCACGCGGATTGTACCATCGGCCAGATGGAAAGTCAATTTGTCCCCCCGGACCGAGCCCTTGTCCTTTTCCTTGAGTTCGGGACGGCCGGTGAGCGTGATCGTGTCCTTTTGGACGTCATATTCGGCGAGCTCGCCGGTCCCTTCCCGGGCGTTCATGACGATGGTCACGGCCTTGGAATTCCCCTTCGTGGCGCGAAGGGAGCGGATCTCGCCGCCCCCTTCGCTGGGATCGACCGTGATGATCCCGCACTGCAGAACGGCGGCGCCCGATTTCAGCTGACAGTTGTCTTCGTAGATCAATTGACGGGCCCCGCCGTCGTATCGCATTTTGTCTGCCGCAATTTCCACGCGCCTTTCCGGTTCGCCCTCTTTGGTTTTGTGCGGGAACACGGACTGGACGCTGCCCTGACAGGTCATCTCGGCCATGTCCTCGGTCAGGGTGATCTCCTGGGCGGACAAGACCCTCTGGTCCTGCCATGTCCTGACCTGTTCCCATAATAAGAAACGCTTCAGCCGGCTCGAATATCTCATGGACCCGGCCTTGGCGAAGATCGGCCGGTCCGCAGAGAAAAAGCCCTTGCCGGTCGCGTCTTTCGGCGAAGGCCGGAAGTTCATCTGCACGCCGCCCTTCATATCGAAGTCATCCGCCTTGATCATGATCGTAAGCGTCTCTCCCTCCACATCGCTCCGGGCGGAGGCGATCCGCGCCGGTCGGCCCGGCCCGGACGCGACGCGCAAGACACCGGCCTTCGCCTCCAGGACCATGGACGCGCCCTCGATCACGCGGCCGACGCCGCCCGTCTTGTCCAGGCCGGCGATGCTGGCCGTGCCCGCGGTCTTGATCTCGCTGAGGCCGCCTGCTCTGCTGAAGGAAAGGTCGACGGAATCGCCCCTGAATTCGGTCGCCTCTCCTGAATCATAGAGGAATTTGATCGCGGACCGCCCACGGCACTCGACGAGGCGGAGGCTGGGCAGGTCCATGAACGCATGCAGCTTGATGTCGTCGGACTCCACCTCCTGCCGCAGGCTCTGGTCGAGGCGGAATTCGCGGTTGATCGAGGCCGCCGGTGCTTCCGGCGCGGGCGTGGGCCGCGCCGCTTCCCGCTTTTTGGACGCCGCCCGTTCTTCCTCGAGCCCCAGCTTGACGTTGCCCTGGAGCCGCAGGAGCCGCAGGTCGTCGATCTTCTCCCACTGTTCGAAAGAGATCCGCTCGGCCTTGCCGCGGCTTTTGCCGTGGACGATGTCGACGTCCCCTTCGGCCTCGCCCGCCCGCCGCAGGAAGCTGTAGGTCAGCTTTCGACCCGAGATGACAAGCGGGTCGGGCGTGGGCAGACGAAGACGGACGGAGAACTGCATATTCTCTTCGAAAATGAGCTTTTCATCCTTGACGAAGAACAGGACCCTCTGCGCTCTTCCGCTGAGCGTCGGGGTCGTGACCGCGGCTCCGCTCACGGTTTTGATGAGGTCCTCCGGCCGGCTGTATTCGAAATCCGGACCGCTCATGATCACGTCCTTGAACCGGATCCGAACGTTCCCTTGGAGAAAGAAATGGCTCATCTCCTTGTCGTAGGTGAGAACGTCGCCGTTCATCCGGATCTCGCGGCCGCCTTTCCGGCCATGGTCGATGACCTCGACCCCGCCCTCGAGACGATAGGTCATTTCGTCCACGGGGACGTTCAGGGCGCCGCTGGCCTCGATCAGCCCTTTTTCCCGATGGGTCTGGAAAACACGGATCTGTTCTTTCCGATCGACCTTCGTCTTGAGGATGTCCTTTTTGCCGGGTTCGGGGGGCGGGACCTGCCCGATCCGACGGATGAGATAGACCCCGATGACGATGATGACCGTCGCCAGGAGGACGATGAGGACGGGCCGGATCACGCGCGCCGCGCGCAGCTTGAAGCGCCCTCCGCGTTCCGCAGCGCTCATTTTTTCATTCCCGCGAGCGTCAGCGTCAGTTGCTCCTGGCCGAGATACGTGGAAGACTGAAGACCGAAGGCCACCCGGACGCGGTCGCCGCTGCGCACGCCGTCCGCCCAGGCGCCCTTGTCCCAGCCGAGGGCTTCGAATGTCCGGCCGTTCTGGCCGAGAAGGAACTTCGCGTGTTTCCCGTTTTTCAGAAGCCGCGGCGGGCCGACGACCTCCACGTCCTCCGACAGGAACAGGGGCCGTGGATTCCCGACGCCGAACGGGGAGAGCAGGGCCAGATATTCGAGAAAAGGCTCATCGATGTCCGCAAAATCCAGCTTCGCGTCGATCACGACCTTACGCTGGAGATGCTCGTCCGTGATTTGGGAATCGGCCACGGCGTTGGCCGCGTTTTTGAAGGCCGGGAGGTCGTCCGTGCGGAGGGTGCAACCGGCGGCCAGCTCGTGCCCGCCGTAGGTCAGGAAGAGGTCCCGGCACTCATGGAGGCAGTTGATCAGGGAGAACTCGGAGATGCTCCGTCCCGACCCGTAGGCCGTTCCGTCATCGTAGGAGAAAAGGATGACGGGGCGGCCGAAGGCCTCCTTGAGCTTGGAGGCGACGATCCCGATGATGCCCCGGTGCCATTCCTCGCAACCCAGGATCAGAATTTTGTATCTCTTGTCCAGAGCGTTCTTGGTGACGCGGCCGCGGGCTTGTTTATAGATCCGTTCCTCGGTCGCCTGCCTTTCGGTGTTCTTCCGATCCAGACGGCCGGCCAGATCGGCGGCGGCCTCCGAGGATTCGGAGAAGAACAACTTGACCGCGATGTCGGCGTTTTCCATCCGGCCTGCCGCGTTGATTCGCGGGCCGAGCCGGAACCCGATATCGCCCTCCGAGATCTTCTTGCCCGTCAGTCCGGCAACCTCGATCAGGCTCTTCAGGCCGATATTGGAAACATGGCCCAGCTCCTTGAGGCCCTGCTTCACGAAGATCCGGTTCTCGCCCGTGAGCTTGGCCACGTCGGCAACGGTTCCGATCGCGACGAGCTTCATGTAACTGCGAAGCAGGGCCAATCTCTTATTGGGATCCGGCTGGGCGTGGCCCAGGAGCGCCTGGATCAATTTAAAGGCAACGCCCACGCCGGCCAGGTTCCTATCGGGATAGCCGGAGCTCTCCAGCACGGGGTCGAGAACGGCCAGGGCGGCGGGAAGCTCCTCGCCGGGGAGATGGTGATCGGTGATGATGACGTCGATCCCCCGCTCCCGAGCGGCCCGGACGAAGCCGTTCGACTTGACGCCGCAATCCACGCTGATGACCAGTCGCGCCCCGCGCTCTGCCGCGACTTCGATATGCTCATCCTTGATCCCGTAGCCGTCCTTGAGGCGTTCCGGGATGAAATAATCGACCTGTGCTCCCAGGTCCTCGAGGGCCTTATGGAGCATCACCACGGACAGGACGCCGTCGACGTCGTAGTCGCCGAAAATCAGGATCTTTTCGCCGCGCTCGATCGCTTGGAAGATCCGTTCGACGGCTTCCTTCATCCCCGCCATGAGATAGGGGTCGTGGAGATCCTCGATCGTGCCGTAAAGGAAGCGGCGGGCGCTCTCGGGGTCGGATATCTTCCGGTTGGCCAGGATCCGGGCGATGGGCGGAGGGATGCCCAGTTCGGCCGCCAAACGGGCCGCATCCTTCTCCTCGGAAGGCCGCATTTTCCAGGTCGCTCCGTCCATGACGCTCGTAAATTTAACACAATTCCGCCAAGCTGTCACG
>JAUYDS010000164.1 GCA_030691735.1 Candidatus Aminicenantota bacterium | reverse complement strand
TGGAACCGCGGGCCCTCGAGCTCACGGACAAGCTCATCCATCACCTCGACGAACCGCTGGCGGATTTCTCGATCTTTCCGACCTATCTCGTCTCCGAGATGGCCCGGGCCCGGGTCAAGGTCGTCCTGTCGGGGGACGGCGGCGACGAGATCTTCGCCGGTTACGAGCATTACCAGGCGCAGAGGCTCTCGCGGCTGCCCGCAGTCGCGGCGGGGGCCAGAGCGGCGGGGCTGGTCACGGGCCGGCTCCGGCCGGGCGAACAAAAGAAGGGGACCTGGAACAAGCTCCGGCGGTTCACCCAGGCGTTCGATCACGGCAAGGATTTCCGGCACTTACGGTGGATGATGTTCCTCGCCGACGGGGCCAAAACGGACCTTTATTCGGACACCTTCAAAGAACAACTGGGCGGCGTCCGGAGCCTCAGAGAGCGCGAACCGTTCAAAGGGGTCTTCGACCGCATGGAGGGGTTCGACCGGACGACGGGCGAGCTCTATCTCGACCTCAAGACCTATCTCGTCGACGACATCATGGTCAAGGTCGACCGAATGAGCATGGCCGCCTCTCTCGAAGCCCGCGAACCGCTCCTCGACCACAAGCTGGTCGAGTTCGCCTTCAGGCTTCCCGGAAAGCTCAAGCTCCACGGCCTGACGACCAAGTGGATCTTCAAAAAGACTATAGAGCGGCTTTTACCGAAAGAGACCATCTACCGCCGCAAGGAAGGCTTCAGTATCCCCATCAAACACTGGCTGAGGGTCGAGCTCAGGGACATGATGGAAAGCTATCTCAGCGAGAAACGGATCGTCGGCGAGGGGCATTTCCGCCCCGCACCCATCCGCAAGATGATGGCCGACCACATCGCCGGCCGGGAGAATTACAGCCACCAGCTCTGGGCCCTCTTGGTTTTCGAACTCTGGAGAGAAAACTATCTAAAATAAAGAGGGGACATGTTCCAAATTTTCTTAAATTTGGTACGTGTCCCCCTTTTTATTTTTTATGAATGCAAAAGATCGTTTTTGTCTCCGGCGTGACTTTGAAATCCTCCGCCACCGGAAGACCTGGGACCCAGACGATCTTGCCTCCCGAACAGAAAATGGGAAGAAAGTTTCGGTCGCGAAGAGGGATTTTTTTCGCCCGGAGGATCTCCTTCAGCTTTTTCTTCCCCGGGGCGCCTAGGGGTCGATAGAGGTCCCCTTCTTTGCGGGCGCGGACGAGAAGCGGGAAACGGAGCTTTTTGGCGTCGCAAAAACACCTCGTTCTGTCGTCGAAAGGGAGCCTCGCCGCGGCTCTTTTTTTAAATTGCCCGGAGAAGGTCAGCGCCGCGCCGGGGACGGGGAGCGCTCCCCGGCCGTCCCAGAAGATGGCATATCGGGCCGGCGGCGGCGACTCGGCTCTGACCTGGATCAGCCCAGCCTCCCGCTGTAAGTGGAGCTTCTTCGGCAAGGTCAATTCTTTCCCTTCGCCGAGCTCCAAGACCGCCTCGACGTCCTGGAAGGAGATGCGCCGCAGGTCGCCCGCCGTCTCCTCGATGAAAGCGCGGACGGCCCGCCGGGCCAATCCTCGAGGGAGCCGGGCCAACCGCCGGGCGTCGAGCGTGAGGCCGCGATCGCAACGGACGATCAAGCGGTCCGTTTTGGCCCGGATCATGTCTTCGAGGACGCTTTCGTCCTCCTGAAAGATCGAGGCCAGCCGGCCGAACTTGACCATCAGGCCGGGCTCGTAATGCCGTTCGAGATAGGGAACCAGCTGCCTGCGGATCTTGTTGCGCAGGTAGCGTTTATCGAGATTCGTTTCATCCGTGCGGAAGGTCAGCCTCTTCCGCCGGCAGAAGGCCTCGACCTCCTTACGGGAGATCTCGATGAGCGGCCGGACGATCTTTCCCTCGTGGACGGGATAGATGCCCGCCAGCCCGCGCGGTCCGCTGCCGCGAAGGAGGCGCATGAGGAACGTCTCGGCCTGGTCGTTGAGCGTGTGCCCGGTCGCGATCTTCGTCGCCCCGGTCCGGGCCGCGGCCCGTCCCAGGAACTCGTAACGCAGGATCCTCGCCGCCTCTTCCACGTTGAGACCTCGTCGCCGAGCGAAGGCTTTGACGTCCCGCCGGCCGGCTATGATCCGAAGGCGCAGGCTCCGGGCGACGTCTCGAACGAAGCGTTCATCGGCGTCGGCCGCCGCGCGAAGTCTGTGGTTGAAATGGGCCAGGGCGAGGCCGAAGGCAACCTCCCGCCGCAGTTCGAGGAGAAGATGGAGCAGGGCGGTCGAATCGGCGCCGCCGGAGAAGGCGACAAGGACCGTGTCTCCGGGGACGATCATTTTGTGCCGGGCGACCGTTCGTTTGAGCTTGGCGTAGATGTCCCCGGTCATGATGGGCTCTCTGATTTAAGCGTGAAAAATTCGGTAGCCTCGCGAAGCAGTGCGCCTAATCCCCCCTTCTCCCCCCTTTATTAAAGGGGGGCGTGGGGGGATTATGATCACTGATCTCCGATCGGTCGCTGCCTGGTGCGTTCGATCTACTCCAATAAAATGGGAAAAATGGCGGCGCAGGGATTTGAACCCCGGACTCTACGGATATGAGCCGTATGCTCTGACCAACTGAGCTACGCCGCCAAAAGCGCTAAGATTTTAGAGGAATCGCGGTTCTAAGTCAATTTTGGCCCGCGTCTGACCGTCGAACAGTTTCGGGGACATGAGTGGTTCTGGCAGGATACCCAGCGGGAATAGGAAAAGCAGGGCCTGCCGGCCGGCGTCAATATCTTCGACCACTTCGACGGCGGCCGGGGCCTATCTCCTTCGAGCTGACGAGCGAGGACGTATTGACGAAATCGAGGCGAGCTACTTCCCTTTCGACTCTCTTCGGATCCGCTCGAACCCGCCGACGCAGACGAACTCGAGCCGTTCCTCTTTCTCGATCCTGTCCAGAAGCAGGTTCAGCCCGAGGACGTCGCTCGAAACATGTCCGGCGATGACCACATTGAGGTTGGCCTTCTTGGCGTTGGCCAGATGCTCTTCGGTGAAATGCATGCCGACGAGCGTGCTCACGCCGCCCGCGGCGATCTTGTCGAAGATGTCCTTCGAGCCCTCGGTTCCACCCGTCATGTCGACGAAGATCTTGCCGCAGGAATTCTCGTCCGAACCGGCGACGATCTTGGCCGGCAGCTGGAGCCTGGCTGCCCGCTCGTACTCCGGAATACCCCTCAGAAGCTTCATCAGGTCCTTGAGCTTGTTCGGTTTCTCCCTGTCGAACAGCTTCGTCAAGTGGTTTGTGACGCAGTTGTCGGCGGGCGTGTGAAGGCACATCAGGGGCAGGCTGAGGAGGCGGGCGGCATCGATCTCCCGCGTGTGATTGATCGTCAGGAGCCGCCGCTCGATCTCGCCGATGCGCTTTTCCATGAGCTGTTCGGCTACGCTGATCGTGACTCCGGCCTTGGCCAGGAGCCTGGCTTGGAGCCTCATGACGTCATGGAGCTGAGCCGCGGCGGGACCCATCGGGTGATGGGACAGGACCAAGTCGATCCCGGCCCCCTGCTCCTTGTTCAGCGTGTGCGCCAGGAGGAGCTCGCCGACCCCGATATCGATCCCGACCATGATTTTCTTGATATTGGGCTCGTCCTTGAAATCGCCGCCGAAGAGTATCCGGCTGTCCGCATAGGGATTGAACAGCTTGTCCCGGTCGTAGAATTTCTTGTCGTCGTCCTTCAGGTCCTTGAACCGCTCGTTCTCCTCGGCCAGGATCTTGCGGACCTCGTCTGCGCCCCGCAGGTCGTTGGCGATCCCGACCTCGATCGCCTTTTTATAAATTTTTGTCAGTTTCATAGTCCTCTCCTTTTTGGGGACATGTACTTTGGGGACACATCCTATAAGTTTCGCTCCGTCTTAAGAGGACCTGTCCCCAAAGTATGTGTCCCCAAAGTACGTGTCCCCATTATTAAGCCTCCTTGGCCCGATTGTTGGCCCAAAGCCGGTTGATGACGCGGAACAGGACGAGGCCGCTGACGACAAACACGGCCAGGAGCGCGAAGGCATAGTTCAGCCGGCCGTAGAGAAAATTGCCGACGGTGAAGAGAGCCGACCAAATGGTCGCCACACCCGACGCCCAGCCGACGAGGGCCAGGGGGATGTTCTCGTGGGTCGCTTTGGCCTCCACGTCCGAAATGCCCGCTTCTTTGCGGATGGCCTTCCATCCCGGGCCGAAAGGCCGGGTCTTATTATAGAATGCGATCAAAGTCGCTTTGTCGGTCGGTTTGGCCAGGAACGCCGTTAACAGCCAAGTGGCCGTCGTGACGGCGATGGTGATGAGCAGGGCATAGTGCGTAGCAAGGACCAACCCGCCCTTCCTAAGGATCAAGAGAACGATGGAGACGCCGAAGGAGCCGATCATGGCGTTCACCTCGCACCAGGCGTTGACCCGCCACCAGAACCAGCGGACAAGATACAACAACCCCGTCCCGGCGCCGACCTGGAGGATGATGTCGAAGGAGTCCTTGGCCGTCTCCAGGACGAAGACCAGCAGCGAGGCGCTCAGAAAAAGGCCGACCGTGGCGATGCGGCCGGCCCGAACGTAGTGCTTTTCGGTCGCGTCCCGCTTGATGAAGCGCCTATAGAAGTCGTGGACGAGATAGGACGCGCCCCAGTTGAGATGGGTCAGGATGGTCGAGGAATTGGCCGCGATCAAACCGCCGACCATCAGCCCGATGAAGCCGACCGGCATGAATTTGAGCATCGCTGGATAGGCGATGTCGTGGCCCAGGAGGCTCGGATCGATGTGGGGAAAGGCCTTCTGGATGTCGGACAACTGCGGATAGACGATCAGGGAGCACAAGGCCACCAGGATCCACGGCCAGGGCCGGAGGACATAGTGGGCGATGTTGAAGAAAAGGACGGAGCGGAGCGAGTCCTTCTCGGACTTCGAGGCCAGCATGCGCTGGGCGATGTAGCTGCCGCCTCCCGGCTCGGCGCCGGGGTACCAGACCGCCCACCACTGGACGGCGATGGGCATGATGAAAATGGCCAGGAGCATGTCCCAGTTATTCTTGAAGTCGGGCAGGATGTTCAGGTAATGGAGCCCGTTCGGCCCGGTCTTGGCCGTGAGCGTAGAGACCATCGTCCCCAGGCCGCCGACATATTTGACGGCGAAGTAGGCCGCGGCGATGACGGCCGTCATCTTGATGAAGAACTGGATCATGTCGATGACCAGCACGCCCCACAGGCCGGAGACGGCGGCGAAGGCCACGTTAAGGACGAAGATGAACAGCAGTGTCTGCCAGCGCGGCAGACCGAAGAGGACGTTGGCGATCTTGCAAGCGGCCAGGTTGACCGTGGCCATGATGATGCAGTTGAAGAAGAAGCCCAGGTAGACCGAGCGGAAGCCGCGGACAACACCCGCCGCCTTGCCCGAATAGCGCATCTCGTAGAATTCGAGGTCGGTCATGACCCCTGAGCGCCGCCACAGCCGGGCATAGAAAAAGACCGTCGCCACGCCGGTCAGGGTGAAGGCCCACCAGACCCAGTTGCCGGCCACGCCGTTGCGGCGGACGATATCGGTCACGAGATTGGGCGTGTCGCTGCTGAAGGTCGTGGCCACCATCGACAGGCCGGCCAGCCACCACGGGACGGCCCGGCCGGAGACGAAGAATTCGGAAGTGCTCTTCCCCGCCCGCTTGCTGAAGAACAGGGCCGGGATGAAGCAGATGCAGAGCGATGCCAGGACGATGACCCAGTCGATCAGTTGGAGATGCATGGGAAGGTTCCTTTCAAGGTCCGGGACGCGATCGACGGCACGGCCGAATTATACGGGGTCGCGTCTACATTTTCCACTTTTTTTGCGCGAAATGTAGACGCGACCCCAATCTTTGGAATCAACGCAGGAGGTCCAGGATGTCCTTCGCCGGCCGAGCCGCCTTCGTCAAGACCTCGGCCGCCTTTTGCTCTTGGCCCAGCCGCTGGAGGGCGAGTCCGCCGACGTAGGCGCCCGGCCCGCGGCCGTCCATATACTTGAGCGAATAATCAGCGACGGATCTTAAGGCCGCCTCCGCTTTGTCCTTTTGGCCCAGCTTGGTGAAGCAGAGGAATTCCAAATAATCCTGGAGACGGGCGTCGGGCTCGAACGGTTTTCCGGTGCCCAGCTTTTCCGGATAGTCCTTGGATCTCTCCAGCGCTTGGATCGCGCCGGCCCAGGCCCCCGCGCGCATGCTCTTCAGCCCGAGCTGGATATGAGTCTGGGCGAAAAGGTTTTGGATTTCGCTCGCGCCCTCGAACGGCAGGGCTTCGACCGTGTCCAGCACCGCCGCCGCTTCCTCATATTTTCCCAGGTTCATGAACGACCTGATCAGGTCCACCTGGATGGGGACTTCCTTGGGGAAAAGCGCGGCGGCTTTTTGGGCGGCTTCGAGCGCCTTTTCATGCTTCCCCTGTTTGGCGCTGAAGTCGATGAGCGTATGCCAGTTCCGCCAGGTCTTCCCGTCGATCGTCACCGCCCGCTCGTAATCGGCGAAAGCCCGACCGGGATCGCTCGCCCGATAAAGATAGCCGCGGGCGAGGAAGAAGGGGCCGAAATCGGCGCTGTCGCATTGTTTAAAGAGGGCCATGGTTTCCTCGAGGCGGCCCTTGGCCCAATAGATAAGCCCAAGATAATACTTGGGTTTCCAATCGTTCGGGCGGGCCGACACGGCCCATGCGTAGAGCGGGATCTCCTCCTCGCGGAAGGGGAAGACGAGAAGCGGCGAGAGAGCGGCGGCTTTCCCCATATAGGCCTGGCTCTCCGCGGGCGCGTCCCTCAGGAGCAGGCGCGAGAGCATATAAAAAACGGTCGGATGCCGGGGGGCGTTCTTGAGGAGCGCCGCGGCGTCCGAGTCGTATCCGAGCCTCATATACGTCAGCGCCATCTCGATGTAATTCTCGTGCGGCAGCTCGTTGCGGATCATCGACTTGAACGCGTCCAGGTTCCGCTGGTTCGGTTCGAGCAGATATTGCTCGAAGCGGGCGAAGTGGTCGAGAGGATCGAGGTCGAGAAGCCGGGCCAGGACGTCCTTCGCGGCGCCGATCTTTCCCGCTTTTCTATAGGCGGCGGCCAGGGCTTCGTACGAGCCGCTGCTGTATTTGTTGAAATCGATCGAGCGCTGAGCGTATTGGGCGGCCAGATCGAACTTTCCTTCGACCGAGGTGATCTCGGCCAGCCGCAGATAGGCCGCCGAACGGAATTCCGGGGAGCGCGCCGCCCAGCCCAGCGTCTCTTTAGCGTCGACGAGGTTGCCGAGGAAGCGCGAGATCACGCCGTAGATATAGTTCGCCTCGGGATCGTACATGCCGGTCTCCAGGGCTTTCCGGGCGAACGTCAGGGCCTTCGGATATTCGCCGCGGCGCGCGTAAAGCTCCGCCGCGCGCGCCAGCGCCCGCAGATGGAGCGGCTCCTTGGCCAGGCAATCCAGGTATTTCTTGAGGGCGATGTCGAAATAACGGGCCTTCTCGTTCTGCGCGCCGCTCAGGAACAGACCCTCGGCGGTGGTCTCGTCGACGGCCTTGAAACGTTGCGGCCGGTTCAGGTCGTCCGCGCCGGGATCGCTGTTGTAAATCAGCGCCTGCCCGATCTTGACCACGAACGGCGCGTCGTTGAGATCGAGCGGCAGGTCTTTTTTATAGATCTCTTCGGGCTTCAGTTTCAGGCGCTCCCGATAAAGCTCTTTTCCGGCCGAGGCGACGGTCAGGTCCTCGTCGATCGTCCGCAGAGCGAAGAATCCCAGCTTCAATGACCCCGGCGAGGCTTCCGCGTTCAGGACGCCTAAAGGCGAGGCTTTGACCATGGGGCCGATCCCTTGATAGGGGAACCAGAGCTCCTGCCAGCGGTCGGCCGCGTTCGAGGGGAAGAATTCGTGGTCGGACTGGTTGTTGAGGCGGCCGGCCTGCGGCTCGGTGTATTGGCCGTCCTTGTCGGTCAGGAGGTCGACCCAGATCTCGCCGGCGCGCGACTGGTCCCAGATCCAGACCTTGCGGCCGGGCATGTCGTCATAAAGGGCCCAATGGCCGAAGCCCGTATCGGAGTTCTTGTACCAAGCGCCGTAGAAGTCGTCGTATTCCCCGACCGTGAAATAGCTTTTCGACCCGCCGAAATCGTTGTTCTTGTACCAGGACAGGTCGCGACCCTGCCCGTCCACCGGCCAGGGTTCGAGGGGGACGAAATAATCGTGGCCGATCTGGAAGCGGCCCGGGAAGATGTATTTGAGGTCCTCGGCCGTCTTGATCGCGGCGCACGACCAGAAATAATAGGACTGGCTGAACGGCGTGGGATTGTACCAGGCGCCGTTGGTTTCGAAGGTGGCCTTGTCCTTGGGCAGAGTGATGGTGACGCTCCAGCGCGTCCGCGAAGGAAGGTCCATCGCCCCGACCACGCAGCTCGCGCTCCCGTCGGCGTTCTTGCGAAGGACATAGTCCACGGGCGTGGCGGTCGAAGGCGCGTGGCCGACGATGCCGAAGTTGAACTCGATGCCGCCCGACGTCCAGGGGCCGCGAAGGGCGATCTCGCGGAACTTCAGGACGTGGTTCGTATAGAGGAACTCGCGGTTGGCGGATTTGTCGGTCGCGCCCCAGACCTTGCCCCCGGCCTGGGGGAGGACTGAGACGGAGAGGTACGGATTCTCCAGGCGGACGACCGTCCATTCCTTGTCGGCACCCGCGCCGCTGAACTTGTTATAAAAAAAATAGGGATAAAGACGCGCCCCCTGTCCCCCCATGCTCGAGCGGGCGAAGATCGGGACCGGGTCGGGATCGGAGAACGGGTAGGTCTTGATCATCTCTTTCGTCTCGGCGACCGTCGCGTCGCCCGCTCCCCCGCCGCCGGTGGTGATCGCGCCCGAACAGGCCGCGAACAGCGCCGCCACGTACGCCACAAGAATTCCCAGGGCCATTCGCATATCTTTCATGACGACCTTCCTCTCCACGTTTCGGATCTCATCTTATTTTATTTATGCCGACCGCCTGATGAGGATCGGGTCATTCATATTTCGGCCTCAAACCCGTGTTGAAGAAGAAAAAGGCGTAGGCGTCCGTGATCTCGTCGATGGCCTTGGTGATGTTGCTCGAGCCGTGGCCGGAGCGCGTCTCGATCCGGATGAGGACGGGGTTGCCGCCCTTGTGCTTCTCCTGCAGCGTGGCGATGAATTTGAACGAATGAGCCGGCACGACCCGGTCGTCGTGGTCGGCCGTCGTGACGAAAGTCGCCGGATAGGCGACACCGGCCTTGAGGTTGTGGAGCGGTGAATATGCGTGAAGGGTCTTGAAATATTTCGGGTCGTCGCTCGCGCCGTATTCGACGGCCCAGCCCCAACCGACGGTGAACTTGTGATAGCGGAGCATGTCCATGACGCCGACCGCGGGCAGGGCGACCTTGAACAAATCCGGCCGCTGGGCCATGGCCGCTCCCACGAGCAACCCGCCGTTCGAGCCGCCGGAGATCGCCAGTTTGTCGGCCGATGTGTATTTTTCCTTGATCAGGAATTCCGCGGCGGCGATGAAATCGTCGAAAACGTTCTGCTTGTTGAGCAGCATTCCCGCCTTGTGCCAGGTCTCGCCGTACTCGCCGCCGCCGCGCAGGTTGGGCTCGGCGAAGACGCAGCCATTCTCGAGGAGGACGATGTCCGCCGGGCTGAAAGCCGGCTGGACGCTGATGTTAAAGCCGCCGTAGGCCGTCAAAAAGCAGGGCGCCCGGCCGTCGAGCGCGAGCCCCTTTTTATGGACGATGAACATCGGGACCTTGGTCTTGTCCTTGCTCTCGAAAAAGACCTGTTTGACCTCGTAATCCTCGGGATTGAATTTCACCTCGGCCTTTCGAAAGACCTCGGACGCGCTGGCGGCGATGTCGTATTTATAGATCGTCGGAGGGAAGGTGAACGAGGTGAACGTGTAGAAAAGAACCTTGTCGTCCTTCCAGCCGCTGAACCCGCTCGCGGTCCCCAGCGCCGGAAGGGCGATCTCCCGGATGAGCGTGCCGTCGAGGGCAAGCTGATAGACCTTCGTATTGGCGTCCTTGAGATAGCTGGCGAACAGCCGCCCGCCGGCCGTGTTGGCCGAGCTCAGGACTTCCGGCTTCTCGGCGATGACCGTCGTCCAGTTCTCCTTGGCCGGCTTCCCGGGATCAATCGACACGACCTTGTAATTGGGCGCGTCGACGTTGGTATAGACGAGGAACTTGTCGCCGACGTTGTCGATCGCGGCGCTGTCGAAGTCGAACCCCTGGATGAGGGGCTCGAAGGCCATGTTATTTTTGGCCAGGTCCTTGTAATAAAGCTCGGTCCCCGATGTCCCCTTGGAGACGATGAGAAAGGCGAACCTCTCGTCCTCGCTGACGCCCACTCCGAAATAGAGCAGGGGGTGTTTCTTGTCCTCATAGACGAGCGTATCCTGGTCCTGCGGGTCGCTCAGCTTGTGGTAAAAAACTTTTTGGTATTCGTTTTGGGCCGTCAGCTCCGTGCCGGGAGCCGGTTTGTCGTAGCCGCTGTAAAAGAACCCATTCCCTTTCCAGGCCGCCCCAGAAAACTTGTTCCACTGGATGCGGTCGGGCAGTTCCTTTTTTGTGGCCAGCGCGAGCACCCGGATCTCGGACCAGTCCGAGCCGGCCTCGCTCCGCGAAATGGCCGCGTATTTTTTATCGCCTGAAAAACCGATCAGCCCGATGCGGACCGTCCCGTCGGGCGAGAGCTGATTGGGATCGATCAGGACTTCCGGCGTCCCCTCCAGCCCTTTCTGGATATAGATGACCGCCTGGTTCTGGAGGCCGTCGTTCTTGGAAAAGAGATAGTATTCGCCGACACGGAAGGGCGAGGAATAACGCGGATAATTGAAGATATCGGTCAGGCGTTTTTTGATCTTGTCGCGATAAGGGATCTTCTGGAGATAGCCGAAGGTCACGGCGTTCTGCGCTTCGACCCATTTCCCGGTCTCGGCGGACTTGTCGTCCTCGAGCCAGCGGTAGGGATCGGCGACCTTCGTGCCGAAGTAATCGTCGACCTGCTCGACTTTCTTCGTCACGGGATAGGCGATCTTCTCGGCCTTCTTGCAGGCGGGGATCACGATCAAGGCCATCAAAACCAGGACCACGACGATCTTTTTTTCCATATGGACCTCCTTAAGATAAATAGGGTACACATACCGAATTGCACGCCGATCAATATTTGCATAGGCCTATAATCCTCTTCTGCAATTCGGTATGTGTACCCGATTTAGTTTATTGCTTTTTCTAAAAGCTCGGCCGTGTGGACGGACCGGAGGGCCAGGCCTTTCCGCCGGACGCCGCCGCGGATCTGGAGAAGACACCCGGGGCAGTCCATCGCCACGAGGTCGGCTCCGGTCCGTTCGATCGCGGCAAGCTTATCGGCGAGAAGTTCGGCCGAGATCTCGGGATTGTCGACACTGAAGGTCCCGGCGAACCCGCAGCAGGCGTCCGGCTCATCCATTTCCCGGATCCCGCTCCGGGCAGCCGCTTCGACAAGCGTCCGCGAGGCCCGCTCGGCTCTGAGCAGGTTCTTGTGATGGCAGGAATCGTGGTAGGTCGCCCGGAGCTCCGGCCTCTCCGTGTTCAGGAGACGGTCCAGCGATTCCTTTTCGTTCTCGACGACGAACCGGCTGAAAGGGACCACCTTCGCCGCCAAAGCCTTCGCTTTCTCGGAAGCGACGATCTCCGCGCCGCGCTTGGCCAGCATGGTCGTGCAGGTCGGACAAACGGTGATGAGCGGCCCGTCGATCTCGATCTTCTTCACCAGTGCGGCGAAGGCCCGGCCGGCCGCTTTTTCAAAACCCGCGTTCGAGGGCGGAAATCCACAGCAGAGGCCCGGCGCGGCCTTCACCTCATAACCGAGCTTTGTCAGCACGCGCGCCGCGGCCAGACCGATCTCGGGATAGAAATGCTCGACCAGGCAGCCGCCGAAGATCGTCACGGGTCCTTTGGACGTCTTCGCCGCCGCCCGCTCCGCCCCGAACTCCGCTTTGAACAGCTTCGAGAAAGTCGCGGCCGCCGGCGCGGGCAGAGCCCGGAAGCGGTCGTATTTCTTCATCCAGGCCGGAAGCTTCCGCGAAAATCCGTCCTTCTTGGCGATGACTTTTCTCGCCGTCCGGGCCGCTCTGAAAGCGATCCGCTGGAGCCTCGGGTTAGACAGCACTCCGTCGAAAGCGAAGCGTTTCCAGATCGGCGCTCCGGCCTTGTCCCGGATGCGTCCGGCCAGGGCCGTGATCAGGTCGGCGATCGGGATCTTCGCCGCGCAGTACTCCTCGCAGCGGTGGCAGCGCAGACAGACCTTAACCAGGTCTTTCGACGCCTTGAGGCCGTGGATCCAGGCCGTGAACAGCGTTCCGATGCCGCCCATGTAGATATGCGAATATTCCTCGCCGCCGATGAGCTGATAAACGGGGCAGACATTGAGACAGGCGGAGCATTTGACGCAGCGCAAGACCTCGCGAAACCGCGGATCGGCCAGCATTTCCGAACGGTGATTGTCGAGAAGGATGATGTACTGCGGCCCGCGGTGCGGCCCGGCGATGAACGAGACATAGCTCGTGATCGTCTGGCCCGTGGCGTTCCTCGGCAGAAGACGGAGAAGCGTCAGCGCGTCGGCAACGGTCGGTACAACCTTTTCGAGGCTGGCCAGGACGATGTGGACGGGCGGGACGGACGTCACCAGCCGCCCGTTGCCCTCGTTAGTCAAGAGCATGATCGCGCCGTTCTCGGCGATGAGGGCGTTCGCCCCGCTCAGCCCGGCCTGGGCGGCGAAGATCTCCTTGCGGATTTCCCCTCGGGCCAGGCGGACGAGCGCGGGGATGTCTTCAGGGACGGGCCGTCCGAACTTTGCCGCGAAAAGCGCGGCCACGTCCCGCCGGGTCAGATGGATGGCCGGCAGGACCATGTGCGTCGGCCGCTCGGCGGCGAGCTGGACGATCCATTCGCCGAGGTCGGTCTCCCGAGCCTCGATGCCGTGTCCGGAGAGGAAGCCGTTCAGCCCGGTCTCCTCGCTGACCATGGACTTGCTCTTGACCATTTTGCGGACGCCGTGGTCCCGGCAGATCTTCAGGACCATATCGTTGGCCTCGCCGCCGTCGCGCGCGCGCAGGACGATCCCCCCATGGGCTCGGGCCTGGTCCGCGAACCGGTCGAGAAGTTCCGCGTTTTGGTCGAGCGAGCGGTCTTTCAGTTCCGCGAGCGCCGTCCGCAGCGCTTCGAAATCATATCCTTCGAGAACGGTCTGCCGTTTGGCCCGGTAGCTTTTAGAGAAGTCCTGCAGGATTTTCTTGAGGCCGGGGTCGATCTTTTTCATATGAGCAAAATGATCAATCTGGAGGGACCGTGGACGCCGATGGTCAGCTGGCATTCGATGTCCGCGGTCCGGCTCGGCCCGGTGACGAGCGAGACCTGCGGCGAGGGTGAAACGCACTTAGCCAAATGGCCGGCGATGCGCGGCGCGATCGCTTCCAGGTCAGGGACGATCTTACTCTTTTCGAGAAGGCAGAGACAGGTCTCCGGCAGGGTCCAGACGTTCTTTTCGTCGTCCCCTAGATCGAAATGGACGAGCGTTCCGGTCTCGGCGACGCCGTGGTCCGCGGCAACCAGGCCGACGTCGATCCACAAGGTATCCGGAGCCGGCTTCAGATCAAAGTGGGAGGACGTTTCGCCGAACAACCCGCTCGTCTTCAGGTCCGAAGAGATCAGCCCTTTTTCGATCTTATTCTCCCGGAAAAATATTTTCAGGAAATCCGCAGCTTCTTGGATATTCGAGAATTGTTCGACCTCGGCGCCGGCCAATACCGCTCTTTCGATGAACTTTTCGATGAGTGAGTTCATGTCAGCTTATGAAACAAAGACGGGGACACGTACCGAATTCAGAAATTCGGAACATGTCCCCATTTTATCATTTGAACGTCGCGGGTCGTCCGGACGCGCCTCTAACGCTCGAAGCGCCTGAGTGGTAGGTGCGGGTGTCTTGCGCGAGGGCGTTAGGGGCGCGGCCGGAACGCGGCCCGCGCTACACTCCTTAGTCCTCACCATTTTTTCGCTTTCTTGGGTTCCATCTTCCGCAGGTCCAGTCCCTGCTCATAAGCGCCGATCCGATAGAGGCAGATCTCGCGCAGAGAGGACGGATGGTGGAGGACCTCGGACAGCGATTGGTGCCCGACCGACCACACCCCGCCGCCCCGGACGACCACGAGCTTGTAATCGTGGAGCAGCCGGATCAGCGTCTCCGCGTCGGTCTTGGGAGGGACGACGGGGATGACCAGGTAGAGGAAACTCCCTTCGGCGTCGACCGGCACGATCCGGCCGGACGGCGCGTCCTCCCCCGGATATCGGAAATGGGCATAGGCCTCGGCCTCCGGCAGGTAGCAATGCATCACGGTCTGAAAGTCGGTCTCGGCGTAGATCGTCTTATGCAGGGCGAGTTCCGCGGGGTCCGCGGGATCGGACCGTAAGGGGACCTTGAGCAGCGGGCCGCCGATGTCGCGCGGCATGGACGCTTTGGGCGCGTAGAGCAGATGGTTCACGCCGCGGACCGACATCGATCCCGTATGGAACGGCGACAGGCGCGACTCGAACACGCGCGCCCCCGCCTTCTGGAATTCCTTGAGGATCTCGGTCTCCTCCGGAAATTCGTTCCTCTCGTCGCCTTCGACGTCGTACGGGACGGAAGGATACGAAAAGAACGAACCGGCCTCGGTCTTCACCTCCCGCCGGAGCCCCTCGACGTCCACGCCCAGCTTTTTGGCCGCCCGCACCACGGCGCCGGCGTTGTTGGCGACGCACTGGAGGAAGAAGGCTTCCTTCAGCGTCCGGCCCCGGGCGAACGTCCCGTGCGTCTGGATGACCGTCGCCGGATGATCGGCCAGGCGTTTGGGGATGATCTCGGCCATCTCGGGCGAGCCGCTCGGGACGGCTACCCAATCCACATGGACGTGGTCGCCGAGATGATGAAAGCCGAGAGGGTCGATAGGCACGAAATCCGGCGGCCGGTTGGGTTTATCGGCGTCGTCGAGGGTGGCGATGGTCAGATCTTTGGTATGGGCGTGGATCGAGGCGCGAACCCCCTCGATGCTCAAGATCCGCTGATGGATGTCGGTTTCGGACGAGGCCTTGTAATAGCCGTAGTCCGTCTCCGTCGCCGACAAAAAACAGATCTGGCTCGGCTCGAGGTCTCCTTTCTGCGATCCTGTGGCGGTGATGATGATCTGGTCCCCGCCCGCTTCAGCCTTGAGGCGGATGGCCATGTTGCCGCTGTGGCTGTCCTGGATATCGTAGGCGAGCGAGGCCCGGCCGATGGACCGGAACAACCCGAGGATATCTTCTGGGACCTTCCATTGGCGGCGGATCATGCGCTGCGGCCTCCGATCCTCAGGGTATCGAGCAGGGTTTTCGTCGGCCGTCCGGACGCGTCCCACCCCCGCACCTCATAATAATCCCGACGCATCCGTTCCTGCGCTTCGCGCGACACGACCCGCTCCTCTCCGGCGACGACGATCGGGATCTCGCTGAACCGCGGCGGCAGGAGATCGTCCTCGGCGCCCACTCCCGCCTCGATGTTGAACAGGCGCTCGAGCGTCGCGACGCGATTGGCGATCTCTTCGAGCCGCGCTTCGGAGAAATCGAGGCCCGTCGCTCCGGTCATCATCCGGGCCCAGGGTCCGACGTCGAAAGCAAATCCGGTGAAGCGGCAGATGCCCAGGCTGTCCTGGAGGATGCCTTTGTTCTGCATGGCGCGCACCGACAGAGGGGACTGGAGGAGGCTGAAGCGGGGGATCTCCTTGGTCCCGCCGAAGAAGGCCAGCGAGACCGCGTAGCCGCCGCGCAGATGGCAGGCGCCGCTCGGCGAGGTCATGTAGCCGAGGGCCTGGGTGAACGAGGCGCGCGGGTCGTAGCCGGGGATCTCGAGCCGTTTCACGGACATGGACAGGTCGGGCCGGCCGCAGCGCTCAGCCAGGCGGAAGGAACCCTCGGCGATGAGCGCTCCGGCGCCGCGGCGGAAGGCCGTGTCGCGGGCGAGCGGCTCCAGCACGGCGGCGTTCCCGAAGCGGAGGTCCAGGCCGCCGGAGTCCCCGGGCCGCAGATGCCCGTTTTCGAAAAGTTCCATGGCGCAGGCGACCGTCCCGCCGAAGCTCATCGTGTCGAGGCCGAGCTCGTTGCAGCGGTAGTTCGCCCGAGTGATCGCTTTGAGATCATAAATGTCACAGACCGCTCCCATCATGACCACGGTCTCGTACTCCGGGCCTTCGCCCTTCTCGGTCGTGCCGTCCTCCGCCTCGATCCGCGTGTGGCGCTGGCAGCCGATCGGACACAGGAAACAGCCGCCGGCGCGTTCGAGCAGGGTCTTGGCCAGCGTCTCTCCCGAAATGGCCTCCACGTCCTCTTCGACGTGCAGGCTGTCCTGGAAGTTCCGGTGCGGCAGCATGTTGATGATGTTGATCAATTCGACGAGCCCCGACGTCCCGAGCTCGCGCAGAAGGCGCTTGGTGACGGGGGCCTGCTTCATCAGATAGAGCGCCTGGTCGTAGCCGGACTGATAGCGTTCCTTATCGTGGACCTGGATCTTGACCTTGCCTGCGACCCGGATGGCCTTGAGGTTCTTGCTGCCCCAGACCGCTCCGGGACCGCAGCGGCCGTAGACCCGGTTCCTGTCGTTGACGACGGCGGCGATCCGGACGAGGTTCTCTCCGGCCGGGCCGATGCACAGCACTTTGGGCCGGACGCCGGGCTCGACATCCGCGGTCAGGGCGTCTGTCGTTTGGTGGGCGTCGAGTCCCCAAAGCCGGTCCGCCGGCACGATCTCCGTCCGTTCGGGCGTGATATCGATAAAGACGGGAGACGGAGAGCGTCCTTTGACCAGGACCGCGTCGTAGCCCGTGGCCTTGAACGCGGCGCCCCATGTCCCGCCCGAGTTCGAAGTCCCGATGACGCCGGTGAGCGGGGATTTGAAGACCATGTGGCCGCGTCCGGCGGTCGGCGCGTTCGTCCCAATAAGGGGCGACGCGGCGATGACGAAGACATTATCCGGGCCGAGAGGATCGAGGCGAGGGTCCACGGCGTCATAGAAAAGGCGCGTGGCTAGGCCCCGACCGCCCAGATAATCGGCGATGAGGCCGGTCGCGAGCGGCCGGGCGCGCGATTCACCCGCGGTCAGATCGATCTCGAGATATCGGCCATGAAAACCGTAGAGAGGTTCGGACATCTTAGTTTCTTACTTTAATCTTTGATTTAAAAGGATACTAAATCAGATGCTTATTGACAAGGAGGAGGGCTCGGGGCGGGGGATTCGCTCGAAGCGAACGAACGCTCTCCTTGCGACAGGTCTCATCGACAAGATCGGGAAACGGCTTCGCTCCCGACGGCGGCCGGGGCCCCGGGCTTTCCCGGGGGTCCACTTCCGCCGTACTCGCCCGTGGCTTGTATCCACGGGCGAGTGGCGAGCCGAAGGCTCGTCCCTTGACTCGGGTTCT
>JAUYDS010000151.1 GCA_030691735.1 Candidatus Aminicenantota bacterium | reverse complement strand
CGAAGGCATCGATGTGATGAAGGAGCCGCTCCGCTCCAAGGATTACGTTTCTTTCGTTTCCGAGAACGTCACGCTCTACGGGAACTTCACGGCCTTCCAGAACTTGGACTACTTCAGTAAACTGGCCGGCAAGCGCAACCTGACCAAGGCCGATTACGCCAAGGCGATGACGAGCGTCGGACTTCAGACCGAGGCGTTCGAGATGCGGACGAAGAACTTTTCCAAAGGAATGCGCCAGAAACTGGGTCTGGCCATCGCCGTCCTTAAGGGCGCGCCCAACATCCTGCTCGATGAGCCGACCTCGGGCCTCGATCCGAAATCGGGCCAGGAGTTCTTGAACCTGCTCCTTAAAATGCGGGATGAAGGTAAGTCGATCTTCATGTCCACCCACGATATCTTTCGAGCGAAGCTCATCGCCGACCGGGTGGGGTTCATGAAAAAAGGCCGGCTGGTGATGATGAAGACTCGGGCCGAGCTCGAAGGCGAGGACCTGACCCAGCTCTATGTCCAGTATATGGAGGAGCGTGAAAGCTGAACGGGGGATGCCGGAAGCTCGGACGGCTTGTCATAGCCGCGGCGGCCGGGGCCCCGGGCTTTGCCCGGGGGTCCACTTCCGCCGTACTCGCCCGTGGATAAAAGTCACGGGCGAGTGGCGAGCCGAAGGCTCGTCCCTTGGCCGAAAGTCGCTCCCTCATCACAAGGCGGACGGGGAGTGCGGCAGGAGGAGATCGACATGAAAAGGACCTCATGGTTTTATTCCTTTTCGGTTGCAGCGTTGTTGATCGGCGTTGCCGTTCTGCTCTTCGGCGCAACAAGCGCTCTCCAGACTGCGACTTCTCAGCCGTTCAACACGGCTTTAACGGCGATCGCAGGCCCCGATCGGGTGGTCGTCCTGCCGGCGAAGACCTATCTGAACGGATGGGTTGGGTACGGCGATCCGCCCCGGCGCGAACGGCGGCGGAATGAGCCGCCCCCAACGCCCCCGGCGAATCCGGGCCCGCCGCCTTCGGCGAGTTGGAGCATGGATTCGGGGCCCGGGACGGTCAGCTTCGCCGACGCCAAAGCACCGGTGACGACCGCCGCCTTTTCCGCTCCGGGCTCCTATGTCTTGAAACTGACCGCCGACAACGGCAAAGCCAGGGCGTCATCTTTCCTGAATGTCACCGTGGACACTCCTCCGCCCTCGATTCCGTTGAACGCGGTCTATACCACGAACTACAAGATCAACAGCCCGCTTTGGAGCCAACGGGCCAAATCGTTGATCGTCAACTGGATCCCTCATTGCATCGACCAGATCAATCGCACCGATCTGCAGCTGGGTCCCGGCGGGATCGATAACTTCGTCGAAGCGGGGAAAAAGCTGGCCGGCCAGCCCCACGGTAATCACAAAGGCTATGTCTTCTCTAATGCCTGGGTCCACCAGACGGTCGAAGCGATGTCGATCGCCCTGATGATCGATGCCCAAGGAGATCCGGATATTTTCGAGGCTCAGGTCAAAATGCGAGCGACCCTCGAGGACTGGATCCCCAAAATCCTGGCCGCTCAGGAATCCGATGGGTACCTCCAGACGGCATTCACCCTGCCGCGGATCGATGCAAAGGGCACCGTCAATCCGGGCCCGTTCAAGCATTGGGAAAGGCGGGGCGATCATGAAGGCTACGTCGCCGGGTACTTCCTGGAATCGGCCCTCAACCACTATCTGATGACCAAAAAAAAGGATGCCCGGCTTTATAACGCGGCAAAAAAACTGGCCGATTGCTGGGTGAAAAACATCGGCCCCGCCCCAGAGAAGGAATGGTTCGACGGCCACCAGGAGATGGAGCAGGCCCTGGTCCGCTTCGGCCGTTTCGTGAACGACATGGAGGGAGGGGGCAAGGGCGATCTTTATATTCAGCTGGCCAAGTTCCTTCTCGACTGCCGCAAGGGCGGGAGCGAGTACGATCAGAGCCACCTGCCGGTCGTCCAACAGTATGAAGCCGTCGGACATGCCGTGCGGGCCGTTTATAGCTACTCGGGCATGGCCGACGTCGCGGTTGAGACCCACGACCCCGATTATCATAGCGCCGTCCGCTCGCTCTGGGACAATATCGTCAACAAAAAATACTACCTCACGGGAGGCGTCGGAAGCGGGGAGACCTCTGAAGGATTCGGGCCGAACTACTCGCTGCGGAACAACGCCTACTGCGAGTCGTGTTCCAGCTGCGGCCTGATCTTCTTTCAGTACAAAATGAACATGGCCACCCACGAGGCCAAATACGCGGACCTCTACGAGGAGACGCTCTACAACGCCCTCCTGGGCTCAACGGATTTGGAGGGCAAGAATTTCTACTACGATAATCCTCTGGATTCCCGGGTTCCCCGCTACCCATGGCACACCTGCCCCTGCTGTGTCGGCAATATTCCCAGGACCCTGCTGATGCTCCCCACGTGGATGTACGCCAAGAGCGCCGACAGCCTCTATATCAACCTTTTCGCCGGAAGCACCGCGACGGTCGAGGGTGTGGCCGGAACCGACGTCCAGATCGTCCAGGTCACGGATTATCCCTGGAACGGAAAGGTCTCCATCACCGTCAATCCAAAGGCCCAGCGCAGCTTCAGCCTGAGGATCCGAGTGCCGGACCGAAGCGTCAGCCGATTGTACGCGAGCACGCCGGAGGCCAATGGCATCGCTTCGATCTCCGTCAACGGGGTGCCGATGAAACCCCCGATCGAAAAGGGCTATGTCGTAATCTCCAGAGCCTGGAAGACCGGGGACAAGATCGACCTGGTTCTCCCTCTGAAGGTCCAGCGCGTCAGAGGTATCGAGGCCATAGCCGCGACCCGAGGCCGCATGGCGCTCCGCTTTGGACCGCTCGTCTATAACATCGAGCAGGTCGACCAGGATATCACCCAGACGCTTGATCCGGATTCGACGTTGACCGCCGAATGGAACGGAGACCTTCTGGGTGGAGTCATGGTCATCAAGGGCGTTTTTGCCGG